>JAIYCA010000078.1 GCA_027488265.1 Planctomycetaceae bacterium | reverse complement strand
GGCCCGACCACGAAAGCCGCGCCGCTCTTGAAGTCCAAGCCGGGGTATTCGTTCAGCTTGACCACCAGCGACACGCCTTCCGGCACCTTGAAGTAGTAGTGCTTGGAGCCGCCGCCCGATCCGGTGTTGACCACCAGTCCGGCCCCGGCAAGCTCCGGCACCACCTCCAGCAGCTTCATGAAGCTGGTCACGCCGCCGTTGCGGGCATCCACGTCGACAACGAGGAAGCCGCGCAGCAAGACGCCGTAGCCAGTCTTGAACTGCTTCATCAATTCCATCGTCTCAAACTGCTCTTCCGACCAGTGAGGCGTGTGCTGCCAGTTCGAGACCCGTGGATGCTTGAACAGGGACTTCTCAGGGCAGTTGGGGTTTCCGCATTCGCATTTCCCGTCCTTGTCGCGGCCATACAGCCCAAAAACGCGAAATCCAGCCTCCCAAAAAATGCGGTATTCCATGCCTTACGCCTTGTCGCCAAAGAGATATTTTTCCAGCTTCTCAATGGTCGACAGCGAGAACTTCTGGTTGCTGTTGTTGGCGATGTTGCGAACGGTGTTGACGTGCAGCCCGGTCGCTTCGGCTACCTTGGAGTGGACGCGATCCTTCAGTGCCTCGCGCACGCGGGCGATCTGTTCTGTGATGGCGTCTCTGATATTTGTGACTTTCGACATTTTGAGTTTGTTCCTTTCGTGAACGTAGCCTGTTGACAATCGCACAAGCTGCATCTAACTTCAAGAGCGTTGAGAAGGAGACAACATGTCGGTATTAGAACAAATCTCGAAACCAAAGCCGCGCCCGCTGGCTGTCACCATCATCGGTGAAGCGGGCCTTGGGAAGACCTCCCTTGGAGCCACCTTCCCCAAACCGATCTTCATTCGCGCCGAAGACGGCCTGAAGTCGATCATGCACAGCGCCGTGCCTGACGCGTTCCCCGTGCTGAAATCCGTCGAAGACCTGTGGCCCCAGTTGTGGGCGCTGGCCAAAGAGGATCACGCGTACGAGACCGTCGTCATCGACACGGTTTCCACGCTGGACACAATGTTCACGGACTGGGTGGTGGACACTGACCCCAACAAGCCCAAGAGCATCAACCAAGCCCTCGGCGGCTATGGCGCGGGCTACAACATGGTGTCGTCCCAGCACCGCCGCCTGCGCAAGGGCTGCGAGTACCTGCTGGATCGCGGCATGAACGTGGTGTTCCTGTCCCACGCTGACACCTCGACCGTCAGCCCGCCGGACGGCAACCAGTACACCCGCTACACCATGCGGATGCACGACAAGTCCATGCAGCCGTACGTCGACAACGTCGATCTGGTGGGCTTCCTGCGTCTTGAGATGTTCACCAAAGGCGACGGTGACGTTAAGAAGGCGATCTCGACTGGCGACCGCCAGTTGGTTTGTCACGCGATGTCCGCGAACGTGTCGAAGAACCGTTTCGGCATCACCGAGCCACTTGAGGTTAAGCAGGGCGAGAACCCGCTGGCCGCATACATCACCAAAGGGGAAAAAGCATGAGCGACGATTTCGATTTCTGGGGCCTGTCCACGGGCGAGAGAGCGGCAGACAAGACTGACGGCTCGTTCGACGCTGGTGGCGGCAACATGCAGCCGATCCCGAACGACACCTCGGTGTTGGCGGCTATCGACGAGGCCAAGTGGGACAAGGATCAGCAGGGCAACCGCTTCATCTCCCTGCGCTGGTCCGTTCTCCAGCCCGAAGACTTTGAGAACCGCAAGGTGTTCCAGAAGCTCTGGGTGACCGACGCCGACCCGCGCGCCAAGCCGGACAAGGTGGCAGCGAAGCGCGACAAGGCCAAGCTGATGCTGGGTGCCATCGACCTGAACGCTGGCGGCAAGCTCCTGTCGAAGCCCGGCCTGCCGACCGACGAAGGCATGACGCTCCACTTGACCAACAAGCCGATGATCATCAAGGTCATGGTCTGGTCCATGAAGGACGCCATGACTGGCGAGATGAACCGTGGCAACTGGGTTGGCGCTGTGTCGTCGCGCCAGACTGGCAAGGTCTCGACGCCGGAAGAGATCGAACGCGGCAAGGCTGAGATGGACCACGCGCAGCGCACTTCTGCGTCTGGCGCGGCCAAGGCCAACCGCACCATCGACGACGAGATACCCTTTTAATGGGATTTCTTGACTAATACCGTTATGGCCCCTATCATGGGGGCCATGACAAACACATGCAAGGTCTGCGGCGTGACAAGTGACGTCGCTGAGTTTTACATCAGCCTCCCAAGCAGATGTAAGGAATGTCACAAAAAAAAGGTTCGGGAGAACAGAGAGGAGAAAGCTGAATATTATAAGTCTTATGATGCGAAAAGATTTCAAGAAGACCCAAGGGTAAGGGAGCGTCATAAGCGTTATCAAAAAACCGAAGCCGGAAAAGCTGCAATGAACGGCAGCAGAAAAAAGTGGGAGGGCGTTTTTCCAGAAAAAAAAGCGGCACACACTATTCTTAACCGTTCAGTTAGTAGGGGTTTGATAAAGAAACCAAATTTCTGCTCAAAGTGCGGAAAACATGAAATCAGCCGCAAAATACATGCACACCATCACGACTACACCAAGCCATTGGACGTGATCTGGCTATGCACCCAATGCCACAAAGATGAACATAAGGATGAATGATGGAACAGAGATCAGAAGAGTGGTTTTCCGCTCGCAAGGGACGCATCACCGGGTCGATGGCTGGCGCAGCCCTTGGCCTTGACCCCAACACCTCCCGCAGTGAAGCGATGCGCCGCATGGTGCGTGCCTATCAGGGCCTTCCCAGCGAGTTCGTGGGCAACATCGCCACTCAGTGGGGCCAGAGCCACGAGGAAGAGGCCCGCGAAGCCTTTGAATACCGCACGGGCCTTGAGACTTACCCGGCCTCGTTCATCGTCCACCCGCAAGAGACGTGGATCGGGGCCAGCCCTGATCGGTTCGTTTCCGACGATGCCCTGCTGGAGATCAAATGCCCGTTCGGCCTCCGCAACAACGAATACCCCTCCTTTAAGGCGGCGGTGGATCAGCCGCACTACATGGTCCAGATGCAGGTGCAGATGTACGTCACGGAGCGCACCAAGTGCTACTTCTGGCAGTGGTCGCCGTTCGGCGAGGCGCTGGAAGAGGTCGCGTATGACCCGGCCATGATCGCCGACATCATGCCGAAGCTGCACGCCTTCTATCAGGAGTTCCTGTCGATCTGCGACGAAGCTGTGGAGGATACCAGCCGGGAGCTTCTGGACACGCCTGCCCTGCGCCAGAAGCTGGCAGAGTACGATGACCTCGCCAAAGAGATTGAAGCCGCCGAGGATCGCCGCAAGGTGATCTTGGGGGAACTGATCGCCGCCGCTGGCAGCAAGGACGCCGTGATCTGCGGACGCAAGCTGACCAAGGTCGAGAAGGCTGGCAGTGTATCGTACGCCGCAGCGATCAAGGAACTGGCTCCGCACGCCAATCTGGAAAAGTGGCGCGGCAAGCCCTCCAGCTACTGGCTGTTCAAATGAGCGAGGAACTCCAGCGCCAGATCAACATCAACCTCCAGCTTCGCCGCAAGCTGGAGAAATCCCGCCGGGACACCGTCGAGTACTGCGCCAAGTGGTGCGAAGACCATGAGATGGGCCTTGATCGCGGCCAGTACGTTGCGGGGCCAGCGCCGAGTAACAGGGGATACACCCACGCCGGGGACGGCTACGCCAAGGGGCTGCGCGGGATCATCGGAGAATGACCCAGTTTGTCGCGGACAGAGATGATCGCGGCAACGCGACTGCCAGATGCAACTGCGACGAATGCCCCGAACAGATCGTCGTCAAAACCAACTACATCACCCGCGTGGGTGACCGTAGGCCGATTGAAATCAACAAGACGAAGGCGCTCATGCGGCTGCAGGATGTGGGCTGGACTTATGTCAAGAACGTCCTCCGCTGCCCCAAGTGCGAAGCCAACAGGAAGGAAAAGACCGTGTCGAAAGAACCAACCATCGTGACCGTGACGCCCCCGGCTGCTCCCCCGCTGCGCCAGCCCACGCGTGAACAGAAGCGCCTGATCGTGGCGGCTTTGGACGACGCCTACGACATGACCAACCTGCGGTACAAGGGCCTCGAAACCGACAAGGGCATCGCCGAGATGCTGGGTGACGGCACCATGCCGGGGTGGGTTGCCGCTGTCCGCGAAGACATGTTCGGGCCAGACGGCAACGAGGAAATGTCCGATCTGGCTGGCGAGGTCAAAGACTGGATGAACAAGGTCGACATGGAGCTTGCCGCCATCAAGACCGCTATGCTGGCAATCGAACAGTCGCGCGCCGAGGTCAAAAAGTATCAGGACCGCCTGTTCAAGATCGCCGCAGCCATCGGCCCCAAGGCAGAGCGCGTCTGATGAACCGCCCCATCTATGAAACCGAAGCCGACCGACAGCAGCAGTTGTCGGTCGGGGACATCATGGCCCCCATCCTCCGCAGCAGGCTGGTCAAGACGCGATACCTGTCCTCGGTCGACTACATCGTCGAGAGCCTTGAGGGCGTCGTGACCGGGCTGATGGAGGTGAAGGTCAGGAACTACACGCCAGAGCGCTTGGATGAACTGGGCGGCTTCTTTCTGAGCGAGAGAAAGTTGCTGCTTGTCCACCAAGCTGCAAAGAGCCTCAAAGCCGACTTTCATTTGGTTGTTAAAACACCAAATTGCTTGTTGCATTTGTGCTTCAAAGATGGCACACCTTGGCCCAGACTGGAGCGCACGTTCGGCGGTCGCTTTGACCGGGGTGACAGCAAAGACGCCGAGACACTGTGCCTCTTCCCAACCACGATGTTCACGAGGATCGACCATGACACTGCGCCCGTACCAGCAAGAAGCGCATGACGCCATTATCGGATGGATCAAGAGAAACACCACGCCCTGCTGCATCGAAGCGGCCACGGGCGCGGGCAAGTCCCACATCATCGCGGCGGTGGCTGACACCATCCACGCCGTGTCGAAGGGCAAGCACGTCCTGAACCTCGCCCCCAGCGCGGAACTGGTCCGGCAGAACGCCGAGAAGTTCAAGGCGGCTGGCGAGAAGTGTTCGATCTTCTCGGCCAGCGCCGGGGAGAAGAGCCTGCGCCACCCTGTGGTGTTCGGGACGCCGGGGACGGTCATGAACTCCATCAAGCGCTTCGGCAGCGAGTTTGCGGCGGTGGTGATCGACGAGTGCCACGGGATCACCCCCACGGTCAAAGCCATCATCGAACAGATGAAGCTGGCCAACCCGAACCTGCGCGTGATCGGCCTGTCTGCCACCCCATACCGCATGGGGACAGGGTACATCTTCGGCTTCTGGCCGAACGGCAAGCCCGTCAAGGACACGCAGACCAAAGACCCGTACTTTGAAGCCTGCGTCTACCGCATCCAAGCCTATGAACTGATCGAACAGGGCTTCCTGACCCGCCCGACCATTGGGAAGCCCGCAGCCGACGGCTACAAGACGCTGGACATGCAGTTGAACTCCCGTGGGCAGTTTGACAGCGTTGCCATCGACCGCGCCTACCACGGGCAGGGCCGCAAGACCGCCGCCATCATCGCGGATGTTATCGCGCAGGCCCAGTTCCTGCGCGGGGTGATGATCTTCGCGGCGACGGTCAAGCACGCCAAAGAGTGCATGGAGAGCCTGCCACCCGACCTGTCTGCCATCGTCACTGGCGAGACCGAAAAGAAGATGCGCGACAAGATCATCGCCGACTTCAAGGCGGGCAAGATCAAGTATCTGGTGAACGTGTCGGTCCTGACCACTGGGTTCGATGCGGCGCACGTCGAACTGATCGCCATCCTGCGGGCGACCGAGAGCGTCGGCCTGCTCCAGCAGATCATCGGGCGCGGCCTGCGGATCGAAGAGTTCAAGGATACCTGCCTGATCCTTGACTATGCCGAGAACCTGCCCCGCCACTGCCCAGACGGCGACGTGTTCAACCCCAAGGTGGAGGTCACCAAGGGCGACAAGGAAGAGGGCTTCATCACCTGCTTCTGCCCCCTGTGCGACGTGGAGAACGAGTTCAGCCCGCGCCCCAACAAGGACGGCTACCCCATCGACGAAAACGGCTACTTCCTTGATCTGGACGGCATGCGGCTCAACACCGAGTGGGGCCACATCCCAGCCCACTACGGTCGCCGCTGCGGGGCCAAGGTCACCATCGCGGGTGAGCGCATCCAATGCACCTACCGCTGGACCTTCAAGCCCTGCCCGCACTGCAACGCCGAGAACGACATCTCGGCGCGGTATTGCACCGCATGCAAGGGCGAGATCGTGGACCCGAACGACAAGCTCAAGCTTGAGTTCAAGGCGTTGAAGCGAGACCCGACGCGCAAGCAGACCGACAATGTCCTCACATGGTCGAAGCGGCCCCACGTTGGCCGCAGCGGAAAAGAGACGTGGAAGATTGACGTGGTGACCGATTATCGGTCATTCTCCTACTGGATCATGAAAAACCCGACGCACAGCCAAGGCACCAAAGACTTGGAAGCGATGCAGGCACTGGGCGACGAAAAGCCTGAGACCATTACCTATCAACTCGACCCGATCTCGACGTTCTTTCGGGTCTTCGCATACAACAGGCCAGCAGATGTACCTCCCGAATGACATTAGGGTCTATGGAGACCTCAACTACCGTGGCGTCTGCCCGAAGGAAACTTTGGAGCAGGTGACCTTCTTTGCGCGCCTGCGCCGAGACTACCCAGACACTCTGGGCCTGATCGCCTTCCACGTCCGCAACGAGGGCAAGCGGGACCACCTGACGGCTGCCACCCACAAGGCCGAGGGCATGACCACCGGAGCGCCGGACATCATCATCCCCGGCGCTCCCACGTTCGTCTGTGAACTAAAGCGCCGCGACCACACCCAGTCCGAGATCAGCCAGTCCCAGCTTGCCTACCTGCGCGCCGCACAGGCCGCTGGGTGCTTCGTGTGCATCGCTCTGGGGGTGGATGCTGCGGGAGAGGCCCTGCGTGTCTATCTGGAACGGTAAGAGGCCCACAGACCGCATCAGGGCCGTCCTGCAGGGCAAGGTGGCGCTGGAGAGCGAGGATCAGGGCATCCAGTCCGCGTGCAGCAAGCACATTTACGATGGCGCGAGATCGGTTCTCAAGCTATCCACGAAGGAAGCGCGGCGGGCGGCACTGGATCGTGTCCCGGCTCTGATCCGGCCACACCTTGAGCGCGAGATATTAAGATTACACAAGGCGCGCAAATGAGATTTCTGGTCACGATGAATATGCCGTCCCGCAAGGGGGAGATGGTCCACCAGATCGTCTGCCGCTACCCGGTCGAAAGCATCGAAAGCTTCCTTGAGGTCATCAACGAAAGCGACTTCATCTTGGTCGAAGAGTTCTACCGGAAGCCCGACAATGCGGGCTTCTTTCCTGTGGGCATGGTCATCATCAACACCATGCACATCGGCAAGGTGAAGGTGGAATTGAGTTCGACTTAGACCGCAGCGTACGCTGTAAAGAAGGCGTCGATCTCGGCGTCCGTCTTGCCAGCGGCGGCACCCATAGCGTTGACCAGAGGGTCAGAACGCAGCACGTTGGATGGCCGCAGGGCGCGGGCCTTGGCCGGGAAGCGCTGCTCTGCGGGCAGGCCGTCGATCACCATCAGGACGTTGAACGGCAGCGTCCCCGCCAGCCACGCTTCGCCCTCGGCCTCAGTGATCCATGCCTCGGACACCAGCCCGATCAGGAGTTGGGCGAAGGACAGGCGCATGCTCTGGCGCTTTACTTCCGCTGCCTTGCTCTGGTCAACCTTGATGATCACGACTGCACCTCTGGCATGATAAACGGGTTGCTGGAGCCGTTGCCATAGTCGGCACCGACACCGTCTGTCAGGTCGGCTTCGTCAACAACCCATGCCTCCTGCGGGGAGCCGTCTTGCGGAAGGTCAGATGCGTCGATGATCTTAAATGGCTTCCCGAAGGGAACGTCCTTCAGCGCGATCTGCTCGACCGTCAAGCCGCAATCCAGTACTGGCGCAACGATTGCGACACGACCATTGTCCTGCTTGTAGATAATGTACTTATTCATGGCTTCTCCTTAGCGGACAATTACAACGTGGACGTTATCAGCGTCGTAACCTTGAACGTAATACGACGCAAAGACGTTCACTCCAAAATTTTGGACGTTGAGTAGTGAAAGTGAAGCGCCCGCAAAGTTCCCTGTTATAGAACCCGCGACAGCATAATTTCCATCTGGAAGATTGGTTGTGAATAGAATTGTATAGTTTCCACTTGAGTTATAGGTGACAGAACTTACGTTTCCAGATGCCCGCACCACTGTAGGGTTTGATCCGTTGAAGTTCACCCAAGTACGGCAGGCGTAAATGGGCGCACTGCCCGTTGCGTTCAACGCGCCCGTGATGGCAGCGGCGGCGACAGTGCCGCCAGTGATGGCGACGGCAGACGCCGCCTGTGTGGCCATCGTCCCAAGGCCGAGGTTCGTGCGGGCCGTTGCGGCATCGGTCGCCCCGGTGCCGCCGTTTGCGAGGGCCAGTGTGCCACCCAGCGTGATGGTGCTGGCACCAGTGGCGGTCAGGCCGGTGGTGCCGCCAGAGATCGTCGTCACGCCCGCTGCGTAGATGTTCGTGCCGTCCGAGTAAAGGGTCTGACGCGCACCAGTGGGGACCACGGCAGAGGCACCAGCAGCCACGTTGGCAATGGTCAGCGTGAAAGCCCCAGTGGTATTGTTGGTGACGATCCACTCGCCGCCGACGCCAGCCGGGACTTGGTAAGTCACGTTGGCGGTCAGCGTCCCGGTGAAGCTCAGGATCAGGTTGCGATACTGGGTAACCGTCAAAACCACGGGCGTGGCGGTCACGCCAGTCACTGAGATGCTCACCGTCGAGCCGAGGGCGGTGTCAATGAGGCCGAAGTTGGCGTTCAAAGGCACGTCCCAGTTGGTGGAGTTAGCGGCTGGCTGATCGAAGCCCTTGTTCGTTGTCGGCATCAGATGCTCCTGTTCGCCACTTCTAGGGCCTTGGCCACGGCTTCGTCGCTCTGGTTCAGCAGAGGCTCGGTCTTGGCGCTCCAGCCCTTCTTAGCACGTTCTGCGGCCCGCACCAACTGGTCTGCGTCAGCCTCGTGCTTGGAGACGCGACCGCCGGACTTGCGGCCCTCGCGTTCCTGCCCGATCTGGGACACCACGTTTGTGGCGGCGGCGGGGATTTTTGGGATGGCGTTGACCAAGCCCTCCGTCCTGCCAATGCCATACTGGGTGAGGCCAGCGAGGCGCGGTGACGCTGCGGCTGCGGCTGCCATGCCGTGCGGCCCTCCAGCGAGGATAGGCCCCATGATGCCGAGGCCAAAGCCCTGCATGGCTGGCGGCATGATGTCTTTGAACGCTGCCCCCGCAATCATTTCCTTGAGGTACTTCCCAGATGGGGTGTCTTCCAACTGCTTCAGAAGATTGAGCTTGTCGCTGTTCTTCATGGTGGACATCAACCGCGCCAGTCGGGCAGTCTCGGAAACCCGATCTCCCGTTCCAAGAGTGGACTGCAAATCCCTCATGACGGAGATCGAGTTCTGCCAGTAGTCCATCATGTCAGCGTACTTGCTATCCACGGTCGCAATCGTGTCTCGGACGGACTTTGGAACGCTGGCGACGGCCCCACGGTCAGAGGGGTTCAGTTCCCGAACGATGTCGTTCAAGTCACGCTTCAGGAGGTCAAGCTGAACAGCCGATCTTGCCCCCGCGTCTGGGTGCGCCTCGTACAGTCTGATCTTCGCATCCATCTTGTTCAACGCTTCCACCACCGGGGTTCCGGCGCGGGTTCCGTATCGGTTTGCCGCCAGCATGGCGTCGTTGAACGCGCTGCG
>JAIYCA010000295.1 GCA_027488265.1 Planctomycetaceae bacterium | reverse complement strand
GCAGTTGCTGCTGGCGACCTCCCCGAGTCGGCGATCGACGACGCACTGCGCGCGATCGTCCGGTTGGACGCCACGATCAGGCAAACTTCAGACGGCTCGCAGTTCATCTTCACGCCAACGTTCGGTAGCGATCTCTTCGACCGCGCGGGCGACATCTGGGTGGTGTTCCGCGGCGTCTCTTTCGCCGACAGGAACGCTCAATCCACCGAGCCCGTCGGTGCCTCCACGAATCCGATCGACCGGTGGTCTGTTGACCCGATCTGGCGCGACGGCTTTCAACGACAGAGTCATCCAACGGAGTTTGCGGTGGCTTGCCCCGAAGAATCGCTTCGAGCCACATCAATCGCAACATGGAAAGCGACCGTCGTGCTGCTGCCTTTCGCACAGCGGCCTGTCTTCTCGTTGAACCCGGACGGCAGCGTGGTCCTTCCACCTGGAACGATCCGCTCGATCGATCTTGAGGGGACGCTTCAGTTGAAAGACTGAGTTGAGAGGCTGATCGCGTGCCGTTCACTCACGCCGGCTTGCGATACGTCATGCGCAGGAGATTTCCTGGCGGCACGTACTCGACCTCGGTCATGTACGCCTTGATGAGCATCACGCCGCGGCCCGAAGGAATTTCGAGGTTCTCGTCTTCGGTCGGGTCGGGAATCGTCGCCGGATCAAAGCCCGGCCCTTCGTCTTCCACCTCGAAACTCGCGCGCGTGTCATCGATGTACGCGCGGAAGTGGACCGACTTCTTCGGATCGCTTCGATTCCCGTGGCGGAACGCGTTCACGACCGCCTCTTCGATCGCCAATCGAATCGCGAACTTCGCGCCATCGTCAAATCCGTGCGCCGCAAGCGCTGCCTCCGCTTCCTGATGGACATGCTCAAGCCCCTCGCGCAAATCGCGCAGGGTGTGCTCGCAGCGGAAGGCCTTCACGGAATTCGCCATGGAGGTGTCACAAGATCGCGGCTTCGACGGACGAACTCAGACGAAACTCGCGACGGCGGTTTCGTAGGTGTCGGAGATCGAGAAGATGCGATTGAGTTTGGTCATCACGAACGCCTCGTGGATGCGCGGCGTGATTTGGCAGAGACGCAACTGGCCATCGCGCGCCTTCACGCGCTCGTTGACCTTCATCAGCGTGCCAAACGCAGCCGATGACATGTGCTCAACATTCTTGAAGACGACGACGACCTTTGGTCGGAACTCCGACTCAACGACCTTCAGAATCTCTTCGCCGATCTGATGGATGTTCAGTTCGTCGAGGATGTTCCGATCGATGAAGTCGATCCGAATCAAATTGTCTGTCTTGCGCACGCTGATGTGGGATGACGCCATCGAGTGCTCCTGCTGGGAAATGCCAGTCCGCGCACCATAGCAGAGGGCGAATGACTGCGAAAAAATGCGACGGCTTGGTGAAAAGCAACCGGCGGCGATGACTCGCCGCCGGTTGATCAAAGTTTCAAACGGGCGTTGCCTTTCGGCATCAACCGCCGATTTTGTTGAGTTGATCCATGAGACCCGGGAACAGGATGTCCTCGTTCTCGCTCTGGATCACGATCTCAGGCCGCATCAGCATGACGACGGTGAGTTCGGTTTCAGCATCGATACGGTTGGTGAAGAAGCGATTGACGATCGGAATCTTCGAGAGAACCGGCACGCCGGCCTCGATCTCGACTTCTTCAAAGCGGCGCTGGCCGCCCATGAGGATCGTGCCCTTGTCAGGAACGCTGACCGTCGTGCGGATCGATTGCACCTGAATTTCAGGGAGCTGAATCGCGGCGCTGAAGTCGCTACCACGGCCACCTGCGGTGCCCGTACCACCGACTGCACCCTGCACTTCTTGGGTGTCGAAGCCGAGGACCGTGCTCGTATCAAACTGCACGGTCATCGTGACGTAGCGGCGATCGGCCGAGATCACGCCTTCGACGTCGAGGACGAAGCCGTCCTGAACGACGCCGACCTGTGGCTGGAATGCACCGCTCGCGTCACCGGCGACTGGCGTCAGACCCGAGATGAACGAGATCTGCTTCGCAATCGTGATGAACGAACGCTGGCCGTTCATCAGGGTGAGACGCGGAGCCGTGAGCACCACGCCGCGCTGATCCGCCTGCGTTGCTTGGATGAGGAGGTCGACTTGGATGTCGTCCATGTAGCTGAAGCCAGTGGTCGCGGCTGCAGCACCCGAGCTCAAGATCGTTCCACCGATGCCGGGGACGGCACCTTGGAGCGAGTCGAGGATGCCCGTCGAGTCTTGCGAGAAGCCAACGGGCGTGAAGCCCGACTGACGACGGATCGGCGAACCGACCGGACCGAACTGGTAATCGATGCCACCATCATCGTTCGGGATGCCGATCGCGGAGCCCGTTGGAACAGTGTTCTGGAACGAACCGTCTTCCGCGACTTGGTCCCACGAACCGAAGATGACCGGATCCTTCAACTGGCCCTTCGCAGCGCCATCTTGGAAGAAGAAGTCGCTGAGGTTGAAGTTCGGGTCGGCGGCGCGTGCCTGATCGAACATGCGATTGTTCGTGTTGAAGTAGATGTCGAGGTCGACACCGATTTGCTCGAACCAATCGCTCGTGACGCCGATGACGCGCGCCTCGTAGTTGATCTGCAATGCGCGGATCGAGCGGAGCTGCGTGAGCAGGCCTTCGATGTCGCGGTGATTGCGCGCAGTGTTCGTGATGATCAGGTTGCCGTTGAGCTCTTGGATCTTGCCGGTGTCGCCACCGTTGTCGACCCAGTTGTCCGGATCGACTTGATCTTGAATGATCGTGGTGATCTGCTCAATGAGTTCTTCGCGGCTCTTGCGCTCTGGATCTTCACCCGGGTCGCCGATGATGCCACCGCCGCCGCCGCCGCCGGATCCACCGCCGCCGCCGCCGAAGCCACCACCACCGCCGCCGCCACCACCGAATCCGCCGCCACCACCGCCGCCGGTTCCACCGCCGCCGCCTTGACCCTGTCCGCCCTGCGAAAGCGCGGAGCTCAGGTTGAAGTCGGGTGCGTTGTCGAAGTACGGCACTTCAAAGAGAAGGTCGCGGATGTCGTAGACGATGGTGATCGTCTTCTTGCGGAGTTGCTCCGAGGAGCTCACGACGATGACGCCGTCTTCGACGGAGTAATCGGGGCGATCGCTCTCGTCACCGAGTTGCTCAACGACGCGCTTCAGCGCAACTTCCGCTGGAACGTTGTCGAGCGTGAGCGTGATTGGATCTTCTGGACGAACGCCGATCGTCTCGAGCGCCTTCCAGTCGGGGTAGAACTCAACGCCGCTGACCTGGTTCATGTAGCTGAACACTTGGTCGAGTTGGTTGTTGTTGAAGTTGACGGAGACCGCCTTCTGCATCGCCGCCATCGCTTGGCGATTTACGGTGCTCTCGCGGTAGCCGCTCGCACGATCGCGCATGCGCATGTCGGAGAGCGATGGCCAATCTTCTGGGTACTCAAGGATGCCCGTCGTCGAGCGCGCGCCTGGTCCGGTGATATTCGGCATCGGCGGAACGCTGCGCTCGAGGATTTCCTTCGAGAAGTTGGTGTAGGCCTCGCTGCGGCGCTGCTCGGTCGCGCTGTAGCTGCGGTAGACCGCGCTCGTCTTGAGCGCTGCACGGAGTGCCTGCGCGGCTGGGTTGTTCGGATCGAGAAGCAGAATCTCGTCGCAAACTTGGATTGCTTCTTCGTACTTCAACTCCATCTGGAGTTGACGCACGCGCACGAGGCGCTCGTTGATCGCCTTCTGGCGCTTCTCGGCCTCTTGGGCAGCGCGCGTGCTCTTCTCTTGGTTCGCGGCTTCGCGGCTCTCGTGCTCAGCGAGCGCTGCAGCGTTGGCGGCAGCGGTGCGCACGGCGTCGTAACGCGAATCGAGTGCTTCGATGTGGCCGTTGTATTCAGCAGCTGGGAAGACGCTCTTCTCGCGGAGCATCGCCTGCTTCGCTTGGAGGAGCGTGCGCTCCGCATCGGCGTACGAGCCCGACACTGCGAACTCGTCGGCGCGCTTAATCGACGCTTCGAGCTGCACAACTGCGCGCTGCTTGCGAATCTCAAGATCCGCGCCAACGTCGTTGATGAGCGAGCCCTGGTCGAGCGCTGCTTGCGCGCGCTGCATTTGCTTCATCGCTTCAGCGTCACCAGGAACGGCGGTCTGGAGGGTCGACCAGAGGTCGATCGCCTTCTTCCACTCGCTGCGGGCCATCGCCTCGCGAGCAGCAGTGCGCATCGAGTCGATCTCGGCAGCCGATGGGCCCGACTGCGCAGGCTCAACCGACTGGACAGGAGCTGGTGCAGGCTCAGCGGCCGGAGCCGGTGCGGGCTCAGCGGCCGGAGCTGGTGCAGGCTCAGTGGCGGGAGCGGGTGCTGGTTCCGTTGCGGGCGCGGGCTCGGTCGCCGGCGGCGGCTCTGGAGGAGCATCCTGCGCGAGCGAAGAGTTGGTCCAGGCCGAAGTGCCGACGAGTGCGACCGCGATGAAACCGACGGCGGTCCGAGTGAAGAGCGGACCACTCTGCGTCGAGATGAAGGTCGCCTCGTTCTGCTTGCTGCGCTGCATTCTTTGGGACTCCTGAAGTGCCTGTGAAAAGCACATTTCTCCTGAACGGTCTTCTAAACCGGGATACTCCAACTCTCTGCAACCGCATCGAGAAGATGCTCGCAAGGAATGTCCCGCGTACTTCATGCGGGTCTTGAGGCACATCTTCACCACGTGGGCAGCCACGACCGACGGCGTGAAGCCGAGGCGTAGATCGGGGAAGGTACCCCCCCGCCTCTTTCACCGCAACTCGGCAAAGCGAGAACCGAGGAGGTTGACCACGCCGCAGGCTTCTCTCTCGCCCGAGCAAAGCCGCGCGCGATCGAATCTGGGAAGACCGCGGCAAAACGCAGCGCGTTCAAACGCGCCCTCCTCAGTCCGCCGCGCGAAAGGTCGTGTGGAAAACCTGTTCGAATGAGTGCTTGCAGGCGTCCGCGGGGTTGACATCGCCGTCCGCAGAGGCACGTCGGCCCCTTCAGTCGTTTCGCTGAAGCGCTGCTGAGATGCCGCCGTAAAACCTTCGAGAGACCCTCGAACTACCGCGTTCGCCGACTCAGATCGCGGCGAGCGCAGCCTGAGCGCGTTCCATTTCGGCCGCGCCGACCGGACGACGCGACGTCATCATTTCGACGAAAACGTCGAAGAGATATGCGGAATCGTGCGGTCCAGGGCTCGCTTCAGGGTGGTACTGGACGCTGAAAATCGGCTTCGTCGTGTGACGGAAGCCCGCGAGCGTGCCATCGTTGAGATGGACGTGCGTCGGTTCGCCGCCCACGGCGCGAAGGCTCTTCTCATCGACGCAGAAACCGTGGTTTTGGCTCGTGATTTCCACGCGGCCCGTCAGGAGATTGCGCACCGGCTGGTTTGCGCCGCGGTGGCCGAACTTCAGTTTCCACGTCGTGGCACCAAGCGCGAGCGCGAGCAACTGATGGCCAAGGCAAATGCCGAAGGTCGGAATCTCGCCCGCAACTTCGCGAAGCGTCCGGATGACGGTTTCGACAACCGATGGGTCGCCAGGGCCGTTGGAGATGAAGAGACCGTCGGGCTTCAGGGCGCGAATTTCAGCGGCGGTTGCCGTGTGAGGCAGGAAGTGGACGTCGCAATTGCGCTCGACGAGGTGGCGGTAGATGTTCCGCTTCGCGCCGCAATCGATCGCGACGACTTGGAAACGCGCTCCTGGCGCGCGACCTGCGGGGGTCGGCTTCGTCTCGACGAAAAGGCCGCCGCGCGGCGCCCATTCGCCGAGGGCTTCTTCGAATCGACCACTGCAGCGCGGAGAGACTTGCGCCGCGAGATTTGCGCCGGCCATCGAGGGGATTGCGCGGGCGCGGGCGACGAGTTCAACGTCGCTTGCCGTCGCCAGTGGCACAGAGGAAATGATGCCGCGCATCGCGCCGCCCATGCGAAGGCGACGCACGAGCGCGCGCGTGTCGATGCCATGAATCGCTGGAACGCCGGCCTCTTCGAGCCAGTCGGAGAGCGTGCGCACCGAGCGCTGATTCGACGCGACTTGCGAGAGTTCGCGGACAACAAAGCCCGCGACGCACGGCCGCGCGCTCTCAATATCCTCGGCGGCGACGCCGTAATTCCCCATTTCGGTCGCGGTCATGGTGAGGATCTGTCCGGTGTACGAGAGATCCGTCAGCGCCTCTTGGTAGCCGCACATGGCGGTGTTGAAGACGACTTCGCCTGCCCCTTCCAATCCATACCGCTCATGGCCAACGCCATCGACCTCGCGGAGTGATCCGCCGAAAGCGCGTCCGTGGAAGACCGTCCCGTCCTCGAGGGCGAGGCGTGCCAATTTCGAAGTCTGCATGGGGCCGAGAGTGTAGCCGAAGGTATCTTCAGGTTCCGTGTCCTTGCGCGCGATTCTCATCCCCATGCTTAGCCTCGGCGGACTGACCGCTGCGACGGCGGGCTTCATGGCCTCGCCACTCGTGCGCGCCGTCCGCGACGTGCCGGTGCCGACAACCGCGACGACGACCGCCACGACAACCGCGACGACGACCGCGACGACGCTTGCGGCCCTCCCGCGCGGCGAGAACTCCGTCCAAGCGAGCGTCGACTTCAATCGCGACGTCCGTCCGATCCTCTCCGACCGATGCTTCGGCTGCCACGGCCCCGATGCGGAACATGGCCGCCGCGCTGGACTTCGGCTCGATACCGAGGAGGGATCGCGTGCCACACTTCCGTCCGGCGCACGCGCGATCGTGGCGGGCGACCTCGACGCAAGTGAGGCGGTCCAGCGGATCTTGTCGGACGATCCCGACGACGTCATGCCGCCGCCCGAGTTGAAGCGGCCTCTCACCGAGGCGGAGCGCGACATTTTGGTGCGTTGGATCGCGGAAGGAGCGAAGTACGCACCGCATTGGGCGTTTGTCGCGCCGAAGGCGCCCGCCCACGCTGCTTCCCCTGCGGTGCCCGCTCCTGGCTCGGAAGAAGCCCAAACAATTTGGCCGCGCGACCCGTTCGACGCCCTCATGCTCGAGCGCATGACCGCCGCGGGACTCGCGCCCGAGCGGGAAGCGGACCGCGCAACGCTCCTGCGCCGCGCGTCACTTGCGCTGACGGGGCTCCCGCCGACGCCCGAAGAGGTCGACGCGTTCGTCGCCGATACGTCACCCGACGCGTACGAACGCCGCGTCGATGTGATGCTCGCGACTCCACGCGCCGCCGAACATCGTGCGACCGTGTGGCTTGATCTCGCGCGCTTTGCAGACACCTTCGGCTACCAGTCCGACGGCGACTCGTTCACATGGCCGTGGCGCGATTGGCTGCTCGACGCGCTCGAGCGCAACATGCCGTACGACAAGTTCGCGAGTGCCTTGATCGCGGGCGATCTCTTGCCCGCCGCGTCGCACCGAGAAAAGCAGTCGTTTGCGGTCGCGAGCGCGTTCAACCGTTTGCATCGCATGACGGAAGAGGGCGGCTCGATTTCTGAGGAATTCCGTCAAGAAGGCATCGCCGATCGCGTGTCGACCTTTGGCACGACCTTCCTCGGGCTCACGCTCGAGTGTGCCCGCTGCCACGATCACAAGTACGACCCAATTCCAACGCGCGAGTTCTACGGCCTCGCGGCCATGTTCGGAAAGATCGACGAAAACGGCCTCAAGAGTTTCGCGCATCACTTCAGCGCACCGCCGCCGTTTGTGCGGCTTGCAAGCGACGAAGCCGCGCAACGCACGAATGAACTTCGCGCAGCGATGCTTGATGCAGAGGGCGCGTACAGAACGGCACAAGAGAACGCCGCGCGTGAGATCGGCGCGGATCGCGCGCGCAGCGCAAGTGTCGTCGAACTTCCAACACCCGCGGCGAAGTACGCGTTTGATGCGCTTGAGAACGGCCGCACGCCCAACGCGATCGACACTGCTCTGCCTGCAACCACCGATCGCGGTCGCCCCGAGCAACTCGGTCAAGTCGCGCTCGCGGAAGGAAAACTTGGCCGAGCGCTTTCCTTCGATGGCGACGGTGGCGTGTCGCTCGCGGGTCTCGCGGGATTCACGCGACACGACCCCGTGAGTTTCGCGTTCTGGATCAAGCCGAGTGAACGCAACGCGCGCGCTGCACTCTTGCATACCGCGGGCTTTTACACGAACGACGCCGACGGATCTGGTCTTGAACTCTTGATCGCCGATGGTCGTCTTCGCTGGAGCGTGATTCATCTTTGGCCAGGAAGCGCCGCCAGTATCGAGATGAACGAAGAACTTCCTGTTGGCGCGTGGACGCATGTCGTTGCGACGTACGACGGACTCTCACGCGCCGAAGGATTGCAGCTCTTCGTGAACGGACGACGCGTGCGCGCGAAGATCGTGCGCGATGCGCTCGAAGGCAACATCGCAGGCGCCACGCTCGAAGTTGGTTCGCGTTCGCGCGATGCAGGTTTCCGCGGCGGAATGATTGATGAACTTGCGGTGTGGCGCGCAGCGCTTTCACCAGCAGAAGCTGCAGTCGCTGCGGGCGTTTCGCCCGATGCATCTGCGTCTCTCGCGCATGACACTGCACGCGCGACCGCGGAAGAAGCTGCATCGCTGCGCACCGCACAGCGCGCACTTGCCGCGCATCTCGACACGCTTCCTGCGTTCATGACGATGCGCGATTCGCCGTTTGCGCCACCGACATTTGTTTTGAAGCGCGGCGCGTACGACCAACCAGATCGTTCGCAAGAAGTCACCGCAGGTGCGATTCAAGCGGTTTTGCCGCGGGATTTTTCGCGAGACGCAACGCGGCTTGAACTTGCGCAGTGGCTTGTCGATCCCGCAAACCCGCTTGCGGCGCGTGTCGAAGTCAATCGACTGTGGACGCAAGTGTTTGGTCGCGGCCTCGTTGAAACGGCGGAGAATTTCGGTGTCAACGGCACCGCGCCAACGCATCCAGAAGTGCTCGATCTTCTTGCGCATGATTTCGCGCGCGGCACGCCGCAAAGTGCGGCGTGGGATACGCGCGCACTCTTGCGTCGACTTGTCTTGAGCGCCACGTTTCGACAGAGTTCTGCAACGAGCGATGCAAAGCGCGTACGCGATCCACGCAACGAACTGCTCGCGCGCGGACCAAGTGTGCGATTGAGCGCTGAGCAGTTGCGCGATAGCACGCTCTTTGCGTCGGGTCTTCTTGTCGAAAAACTCGGTGGACCAAGCGTGAAGCCATGGCAACAACCAGGACTCGTTGCTGAAGCCGGCGGCCCCGGCGGATACACGCCGGATACAGGCGATGCCGCGCATCGACGCAGTCTCTACACCTATCGAAAGCGCACCGTTCCGCCGCCAACGATGCTCGCGTTCGATGCGGGTTCACGCGAAGCGTGCATGCCGCGTCGTTCCGCGACGAATACGCCGCTGCAAGCGCTCGCGATCATGAACGACTTCGTCTTCACGGAGTGCGCGCAAGCGCTTGCGAATCGCGTGATGCGTGAAGTTGGCGATGCCGCAGAGTTGCGCGATGCGCGCATCACACGCGCATTCCGATTGGCGTGTGCGCGCATACCAACCACCGTCGAACTCGACGCACTGCGTACGCTCGTTGCCGAGCGCGTCGCAAGCGGCGAACAAGATGAACGAGCGGCACTCGCACTCGCAACCACGACGATTTTCGCAAGCGATGCACTGGTGATGTCGCGATGAACCACGAACACAACACATCATCACAAGCGTCATCCGCTCCGCGCGACACGCTGCCGACCTACGACGACTTGCTCCGTCCGTCGCGTCGACACTTTCTCGGCGCGTCGGCACTCGGACTCGGCGCCGCAGCGCTCAGTGAAATCGTCGGCGGAACGCTTGGTGCGAAGATTGGCGGACGCGCAGCACACGCCGCGGGCGGCGAAGTCGCAGGCGCGGGCGTTTCGCAGAATCCGCAAGTCGCAGCGCCATCCCTCATTCCCCACCATGCACCGCGCGCGAAGCGCGTGATTTATCTCTTTCAATCGGGCGGGCCGTCGCATCTCGAAACGCTCGATCCGAAGCCACGCTTACGTGACATGCACGGTCAACCGCTTCCTGAGAGTGTGCGCGCAGGACAGCGACTCACGGGAATGAGCGGATATCAAGCGGTTTTGCCGATCGCTGGTAGTTTCACCGGTGCGAAGCGCTACGGCCGCGCGGGGATCGAGTTGGGTGACGTGCTGCCCTTCACCGCCAAGATCGCCGACGACATCTGCGTTGTGCGCGGTATGCACACCGAGGCGATCAACCACGATCCCGCGATCACGTTCTTCTGCTCGGGCCATCAAATCGCCGGTCGTCCATCGATGGGTGCGTGGATGAGCTACGGACTGGGCTCGATGAATCGAGATCTGCCGAGTTTCATCGTGCTCGTTTCGAAAGATGCCTCGCGCGATCAGCCGCTCTACGCGCGCTTGTGGGGCTCAGGATTTTTGCCAAGCGAACACCAAGGTGTGCAGTTTCGCTCGGGAAAAGAGCCGGTTCTTGCGCTCTCGAATCCGGAAGGTGTTTCGCCGCACGCGCGCCGCGCGATGCTCGACACGCTTGCCGCGATGTCCCGTGACGCGCTGAAGCGCGAAGGCGATTTCGAGATTGACGCGCGGATCGCGCAAGCTGAAATGGCCTATCGCATGCAGGCAAGCGTGCCTGAAGCGAGCGATCTCTCGGGCGAATCCGACGAAACCTTCGAGTTGTACGGGCCAGGCTCGCGCGACTCTGGCACATTCGCGGCGAATTGTTTGCTCGCGCGACGACTCGTCGAACGTGGTGTGCGATTCGTCCAACTCTTCCACCAAGGTTGGGATCAGCACGGCGGTTTGCCTGGTGGTTTGTCGCATCAATGTCGGCAGACCGATCAAGCGTCGGCGGCGCTTGTGCTCGATCTCAAGCGACGAGGCTTGCTCGAAGACACCTTGGTCGTCTGGGGCGGCGAGTTTGGTCGCACGACGTACTGCCAAGGGCAGATGACCGCCGACAACTACGGCCGCGATCACCACCCGCGCGCGTTCTCAATTTGGATGGCGGGCGGCGGCGTGAAGGCGGGCCATGTCCACGGCGCGACGGACGACTTCGGCTACAACGTGGTCGACGGCGGCGTCCACGTGCACGACCTCCACGCGACGATTCTGCATCTCTTGGGCGTCGATCACGAGCGCCTGACCTTCCGCTACCAAGGCCGGCACTACCGACTCACCGACATCGCGGGCAAAGTCGTGCCCGGCGTGTTGGCCTAGTCCTGCGGTGCACGGCACCGTCTCGGGATACGCTGCGCGTGGTGACGCTTTTCAGCCCGCAGTCCATCACCGCTGACCTCCCACTCGTCGTCGTTGCCGTCGAGCGCGCGGTCGACCGCTCACCGGACGGCCTCACCTACGCGCTTCCGCCGAAACTCGCCGACCTGCCCGAAGGCGCGCGCGTCGAAGTTCCGCTCGGTCGCGGCGAAACGCCAACCGCAGGCTGGATCGTCGAACGCCTTCCCGCGGGCGAAACGAACGGCATCCCGCGCGAGAAGATCAAGCACGTCCTCGCGCAAGACGAGTCGGGCGTCGTACTCCCCGGCGAACTCATCCAGTTCGCCCGTTGGATGAGCGCCTACTACGCCTGTCCGATCGGGATGACGCTTGCGTCGATCCTCCCGGCGGCGGTGCGAAAGGCCATCGGTCGCGTGGAGCGGACGCTCCTCGACTTCGCGCCTGCGCTTGACGACCCCGCCGCGCGCGCCGCGCTTCCGAAGATCACGAAACGCCAGGAACACGCGCTTTCGGTCCTCGCCACCCTCACGCGCCCGGTCGAAATCGGCGACCTCGCGCGCGAGGCAGGCTACTCCTCGAACGAGCCCCTCAAGCGGCTCGTTGCGTCGGGGCATCTCGTCGCCGTCAAGAAGACCGCGGTCGAAGCTGGGTTCATCGCGCGCTCGGGCCACCTAGCTCCCGCACCACAGCCGACACCCGAGCAAAAGTCGGCAATCGACGCGATAACGCGCGATCTTGGTTCGTTCAAACAACATCTTGTCTTTGGCGTCACTGGCTCTGGAAAGACGGAAATCTACATCCGCGCGATCGAAAGCTGTCTCGCGACGGGGAAGAAAGCGATCCTGCTCGTCCCTGAAATCTCGCTGACGCCGCAAACCGTCGGCCGGATCGCCGCGCGTCTCAAGGACGCGAAGGTCGCTGTCCTCCACTCGGGGCTGACCGAAGCGCAGCGCAATCAGCAGTGGACGCTGCTTGCGGAAAGTGGCGCAGAAGGCGGCGCGGACCGTGGCGCAGATGTGGTGGTCGGCGCCCGCAGCGCGATCTTCGCCCCGATTCCGGACGGCACACTCGGCCTTATCGTCGTCGACGAGGAACACGAGCCTGGCTACAAGCAGGATTCCGCGCCGCGCTACCACGGCCGCGATGCCGCGATTCGCCGCGCACAACTCGCGAAATGCCCGATCGTCCTTGGCTCCGCGACGCCAAGCCTCGAGAGTTGGATGAACGCGGTCGAGCGCAAGATTTCGACGCTGCATCGCCTTACGAAGCGGGCGCCCGGCCTCAACGTTCCGAAGGTCGCGGTCGTCGACTTCGGCGCCGAACGCCGACTCGTGAACGAGAAGCGCCCGAGCCTGATCGGCGCGACCTTGCGCGACGCGATGCGCGTCACGCTCGCCGACGGCGGCCAAGTCCTCCTCCTCCTCAACCGGCGCGGCTACGCGAACTACATCGCCTGCACCGACCCCCGCTGCGACTGGATGCTCACCTGCACCGAATGCGACGCCGGCATGGTCTGTCACGTCGATGGCGCAGGCGAAATCCGCCGTCGATACGTGCGCTGCCACCACTGTCTCGCCGAGCAAATGCTCCCGCAAAAATGCCCCGATTGCGGCAAGCCTGTGACGGTTTTCGGGCTTGGGACCCAGCGCGTCGAAGAGGAACTCACGCGCACGTTCCCGAACCTTGTCGAAGGCGAAACGCTGCTGCGCGTAGACGGCGACACGATGCAGACCGCCGCGCATTTCCACGACGCGCTCGAACGGTTCGGTCGCGGCGACGTGCGTGTCTTGATGGGCACGCAGATGATCGCAAAGGGGCTTGATTTCCCGAACGTGCGGCTCGTCGGCGTGATTTCCGCCGATACCGCGCTCGCGCTTCCCGATTTCCGCGCCGCCGAACGCACCTTCCAACTCGTTTCGCAAGTCTCAGGTCGCGCGGGCCGCGGCGAGAAGCCCGGCCGCGCGATCATCCAGAGTTTCGAGCCAGACACGCCCGCGATCCGGCTCGCCGCGAGCCACGAGTTCGAGCGCTTCGCCCTACAGGAACTCGAAGATCGCAAGCAGTTCGGCCTCCCGCCCTACCGCCGCCTCGCGCGGCTGATCGTGCGGCACCCCGGCGAGACCGAGTGTGCCAATCGCTCCTCCCAACTCGCGGACGCGCTTCGCTCGTTCTCGGGCGCGGTCGAGGTTCGCGGCCCGTCGATCTGCCCGATCGCGCGGATCGCCGGCAAGTACCGGCGCCAGATCGAACTCACCGCCGACAGCGCCGCGGAAATCTCGCGCGTTTTGGCGGAAGCCCGTTCGCGCGGGCTCCTCAAACTCGGCGAAGAACTCGCCGTCGACGTCGACCCGATCAGTGCGGTTTAAAGCACGCCGCGCGGGCTGAAAAAACGTGCCCTTTCTCGTAGAATCGCTCCACTTCGCGCTGCCCACGGCGCGCTGCCGCACGTCGGCTCGTACCCACGAGACTTCGCGCGGCCGGTTGATGCAAATGAAGTTCAAGTAATCGGAGCTCATGAGATGGCCCACACGGGTGCCAGCACGGATGGTTCCTTCCCCCCCGCACCTCAGTCGGTCAACGGCTGGCAGTCGGACTACGTCGAGTCACTTTTCGCGCAGTTCCAGACCAACCCCGACTCGGTTCCAGCCGAGTGGAAGAACTTCTTCCGCGGATTTGAACTCGGCCTTTCGAAAGAAGCGAGCGCGCCAACTGCAAGTTCGACCAGCGTTGCAGTGGTCGACCGCAACGTTTCGCTTTCGACGGCTCAACACGGATCGGCTCCCGAGGGAGCGGCCGCAGCCGCGACCGCTCAACGCAAGGTGGATGAACTCATCCATCGCTACCGCACGTTCGGTCACCTCGCGACGCAACTCGATCCGCTCGGCACCACGCGCCCTTTCCCCGAGATGCTGACGCTTGAAGCAGTCGGCCTCGGCGACGATGCACTCTCGCGCGCATTCGATCCAGGCACGCTGCCACTCGACAACCCATCGACGCTCGGCGAAATCGTCTCTTGCCTCGAGCAAACCTACTGCGGCTCGATGGGCGTTGAATTCATGCACATCGCATGCCCCGAGCGCCGCGCTTGGCTCGCGAAGCGCCTCGAAGGTACGCGCAATCGCCCGCAGTTTTCGGCCGATCAGAAGAAGCGCATTCTCTCGAAACTTCTTGAGGCAGACAGCTTCGAGAACTTCCTCGCGAATCGCTACGTCGGCAAGAAGCGCTTCGGCCTCGAAGGCGGCGAGTCGCTCATCCCGATGCTCGATGCCGTGCTCGAAACGGGTCCCGCGCTCGGCGTGCAGGAATTCACGTTCGGCATGGCGCACCGCGGCCGCTTGAATGTGCTTGCGAACATCGTCGGCAAGAACTTGCAGCAGATCTTCACCGAGTTTGACGAGGCGTGGACGGCAGCGTTCGCGTCGGGCGGCGGCGACGTGAAGTACCACATGGGTTACTCGAACGAGCACTCGACCTCGACCGGGCAAAAGCTCCGCGTCGTGCTCGCCGCAAACCCATCGCACCTTGAGTTTGTGAACTCCGTCGTGATGGGCCGTTGCCGCGGAAAACAGCGCCTTTTGGGCGATGAAGCGCGCAAGGCCGTCGTGCCCGTCATCATCCACGGCGACTCCGCGTTCCCAGGTCAAGGCATCGTCGCTGAGTGCTTCAACATGATGCTCCTCGACGGCTACACCGTCGGTGGCACGATCCACTTCATCGTGAACAACCAAGTTGGTTTCACGACGAATCCACGCGACACCTTCGGCGGCCAATACGGCACCGACCTCGCGAAGGGTTACGAGTGCCCAATCATCCACGTCAATGGCGACGACGCCGAAGCGTGCGCGTGGGCTGCGAAACTCGCGATCGATTGGCGTCAAACCTTCGGCCACGACATCGTGGTCGACATGTGGTGCTATCGAAAGAGCGGCCACAACGAAACCGACGAACCGATGTTCACGCAGCCGCTGCTCTATGCGCGCGTGAAGAAGGCGCGTCCGGCATTCAAGACCTATCGCACGAAACTCACGGCCGAAGGTGTCATCACCGACGCCGAAGTCGAATCGATGCTCGCCGCGCGCGTCGCCGTGATGGACGAAGCACAAAGCGCCGCGAAGAAGCAACCGATCGATCCAGTCATCGATCCGTATCGCAATGTTTGGGCGGGCGTGAGCGGTCAGTACTCACATGAACCCGTGCAAACGGGCGTCGCATTAGAGAAGCTCGATACGCTCGCGAAGGCTCTCGCGCAGACACCGGATCACGCGACCGTGCACAAGACCGTCGCGCGATTGCTCGAAGGTCGCGCGGGCGCGATTGCCTCGGGACAAATCGACTGGGCGCTCGCGGAACTTCTCGCGTACGGATCGCTCCTCGAAGAAGGTCACCCGGTGCGTCTCTCGGGTCAAGATGTCGAGCGCGGCACATTCAGCCATCGCCACGCGGTGGTGAATTGCCAAGACACGAACGAGGGCTTCTGCTCGCTCAACACGCTCGCTGAAAAGCAAGCGCGATTCTGCGTGCACAACTCGCCGCTCACCGAGAACGCCGTGCTCGGATTTGAGTACGGCTACTCGCTCGGCGACCCGCGCATGCTCGTGATTTGGGAAGCGCAGTTCGGCGACTTCGTCAACGGCGCGCAAGTCATCATCGATCAGTTCATCGCTTCAGGCGAAGCGAAGTGGAAGCGTTCGACGGGTCTCGTCATGCTGCTTCCGCACGGTTACGAAGGCCAAGGCCCCGAGCACTCGAGCGCACGTCTTGAGCGCTTCTTGCAGCTCTGCGCCGACGACAACATGCAGGTCGTCTACCCAACGACCTCGGCGCAGATCTTCCACCTCATTCGCAAGCAGGTGAAGCAAGGCTTCCGCAAGCCACTCATCGTGATGACGCCGAAGTCGATGCTGCGACTCCCCGCCGCGGTGAGCCGCGTCGAAGGCTTCGTGCACGGTCACTTCCGCCAAGTGTTGCCGGACGTCGGCATCGCGAAGGGCGGCGAAGATTCGATCAACAAGGTGCTTCTCTGCTCGGGCAAGATCTATCATGAACTCGCCGCGCAACGCGAGAAGAGCGGCCAGACCACGACCGCGATCGTGCGACTTGAGCAACTCTTCCCGTTCCCCGACGGCGCGCTCACGAAGGTGCTCGCGATGTACCCAAACGCCAAGAAGTTCGCGTGGGTACAAGAAGAGCCGCGCAACATGGGCGCGTATCGCTTCGCACAAACACAACTGAAGGAACTGCTCGCGATCGATGTCGATTACATCGGCCGCACCGACAGCGCGAGCCCCGCGGTTGGCAGCCAGAAGCAACACGCGATTGAGCAAGACAAGATCCTCACCGAAGCAATCGGCGCCGCGAAGGCTGGCGACGGTCCTGCGGGAGGCCCTGGCAGCAAGAAGGAAGCGACGCAGAAGTAAGCGGCGCGGAATTACGGAAGGCAGAAGTTTGAATAGCGCAGCGATGGCGCGTCTCACCAGACGCGAGCCCTTGTTGCTTGGCAGATTGACCGCGAAGACACACGAACTTGGAAAGCAACCGACATGGCAGTCGATATCACCATCCCATCTCCCGGCGAATCCATCACTGAAGTCTCACTGAGCGGCTGGCTCAAGGACGACGGCGCATACGTCGAGAAAGACGAATTGCTCGCGGAGATCGAGTCGGACAAGGCGACGCTTGAACTGCGCGCGCCCGCGGCTGGTGCCTTAAAGATCGTCACCAAGAAGGGTGACGGCATCAAGGTCGGCACGGTGGTTGCGGCGATCGATACAACCGGCGCGAAGCTGAATGTTGGAGCGGCCGCCGGTGTTGGAGCGGTCGCGCCTGCGGGCGCTGGTGTTGGAGCGGTCGCGCCTGCGGGCGCTCCCTCTGGTGCTAGTGCGGGCGCTTCCTCTGGCGGGACCAAGGTTTCAGGTGTTGCGAAGAAAGTCGCCGCTGAAAAGGGCGTCGACACCGCTGCGATTGCGGGCACTGGCCCATCGGGTCGCGTGATGAAGGATGACGTTCTCGCGGCCACCACCGCAACGACGCCAGCTGCCGCAGCTGCGCCCACCGCTGCGGCGCCTGCACCGAGTTCAACCGAGCCGAAGGTTCGCGTCGCAGCCGCGCCCGTCGCTGGCTCGCGCAGCGTTCGTCGCGAGAAGATGACGAAGCTTCGTCAGAAGATCGCGGAGCGCCTCGTGCATGCACAGCACACCGCGGCGATGCTCACGACGTTCAACGAGTGCGACATGACCGAAGTCATGCGCCTTCGCACCGAACACAAGGACGCGTTTGAGAAGCGCTTCGGCGTCGGTCTCGGCTTCATGAGCTTCTTCGTGAAAGCCGCGGTGAGCGCGCTGCAGAAGTATCCGCGCGTGAACGCGTACATCGTCGGTCAAGGCGCTGACACGGAGATCGAGTACCACGATTACTCCGACATCGCCGTCGCGGTTGGTACCGAGAAGGGCCTTGTCGTTCCGGTGCTTCGCAATGCTGAAGCGCTCTCGTTTGCCGGTGTTGAATCGGCGATCAAGGACTTCGCCCTCCGCGCGAAAGACGGCAAGCTGACCGTCGACGAAATGACCGGCGGTACGTTCACGATCTCGAACGGCGGCGTGTACGGCTCGCTCATGTCGACGCCGATTCTGAACCCGCCGCAATCGGCGATCCTCGGCATGCACGCGATCAAGAAGCGCGCGGTCGAAGATCCGAAGAACCCAGGCCAAGTCGCGCTGCGCCCAATGATGTACCTCGCGCTCAGCTACGACCACCGCATCATCGATGGTGCCGAGGCGGTCGGCTTCCTTGTCCACATCAAGGACTTGATCGAGAAGCCTGAGCGCCTG
The DNA here is from genome assembly GCA_027488265.1 of Planctomycetaceae bacterium. Lineage (GTDB taxonomy): Bacteria > Planctomycetota > Phycisphaerae > Phycisphaerales > SM1A02 > QWPT01. Next base: position 4,427 of record JAIYCA010000295.1, on the reverse strand, counting down.
CTGTTCGCGTGATCTGTGTCGGGCGCTGCGTTTGTGCGTGCTCGCCAACCGCGTCTTTGGCTGCGAGTGCGTGAGTGGTGCCGTGCTCCACGCGTGCGTCAGCCTTGCGTCAATGGCAGCGAACACTCCGATAACAAAGATCCCGCTCGTAGAGACTGCTTAACCGTGCGAGGTCGCTCGCTTTCCCCAAATTGGGGTGGCTTCATCGAGATCCCGCGCTCCTCGATTGTCAACATTCAGACTGACCTTGCGATGCGCCGATAGAAAGGGACGCGCTTTGCCGCACAAAAGGTGCGCGGTGTGCGAATCAAGAGGCCACCGATCGCGTGGCTGACCAAGGACCGCCTGTCAAAGGACCTCCCGTCTGATGTTCATCATTGGCATCTACCTTTCCATCCTCGTGATCGTGACCCTCGCGATCATGCAGCGCGATGCCATCAACGGCTCTGTTCCGTTGTTTTCGGCACGCAACTTCTTCCTCGCGGGCATCCTGCTGTTCCAAACTATTTCGGGCGCGCTGACCGCGTTTACAGATCTGACCGAGGGCGGCGCAGAGATCAACTATCCGCTCAAGGCCGCGTTCATTTTCAGCGGCACCCTCACCGTTTTCACGCTGCTCTTCTTGGTGTTCTATCGCAAGTTCGATTCCGCAGAGCGGCTCGCTGCGAAGCGCACACGGATTCGCATGACGAGCAAGTCTTCACTCGTCTTTGCAGGCGTGATCATTGTTGCGATTGGTATCGCGCTGCGCTTTGCAGGTGGATCAATCCCGTACGTCGCCGTGTTGCTTCCTCAGATGTCGGCGGGCATGCTTTGCGCAGGTGTCGCGTTACTCGCGATGGCGTGGGCGCGCGCGTCATTCAACATTGCGATTGCATTGGTTTTGGCAGTTGGTACGGCTGCCGCGGGACTCGCGCTTCTCGTTGGTGCATTCGGTCGACGCGAAATCCTTGGCCTCTTCTTCGCGATCGCTTGGGGTCTCTACTGGGAGAAGTGGCGACTCATGCCCGCGAGTCGCCTCATTCTGCGCGTCGTTCTTGCGGGTGTCGGCATGACCATCCCGTTCTTGTTGTTCTCCGGCGCGCGCGTTGGCGGCAACGACGCGGACCGCTCGCTGAGCGGTCAGATTCAAAGCATCATCGATGTTGATCCTCGAAAGATCCAAGAGGCCGCGATCGCCTCGCTGAGCGGTCAGTTCGCTGGCGGCATCAGCATGTGGATTATCGATGTACGCAGCACACACGGCGGATACGACCCGCTGCACTCGCTGATTTACTTCGTCACGTTGCCGATTCCTCGCGATTACTGGCCCGGCAAGCCTGAAGGTCTCGGAGCAAGCGTCGTCGACGAAGCAGGTATCCAAGGTGTGTCCGAAGAACACAGTTGGGGACCAGGCCTCGTTGGACACCTGTATCACGACATTGTTCTCATCTCGCTTCCGCTTTACGCAGCGATCCTCGCGTTTGCATTCCGTTACATGGATGCGCGAACCATGCTCTCCGCGGGCCGCGATCCACTGGCCATCGTCGTGTTTGGCAGTGCGTTGGGTCAGATCATCGGTATGCCACGTGGCGACCTTGGCCTCTTTGCGTTCAACCTTGTCGCCGCCTACGCAGGCGCATGGATTGTGGGACGTTTGGTGTGCGGCTCAATCCTGCGCATCGATCGTGAGGCAGAAGCACTCGAAGCAGAAGGCTACACCTACGATGCGGATGCCGACGATGGCTACGCAGATCACGAGCATCACGAATACTCTGAATTCCCTGACAGCACCAAAGATCAGAACGGTTCATGGGATGCGGAAACCCCTGCATTCCCCATGCGCGGCGCGCAAGAGCGATAGTCTTCGTGCACCTACCAGTCGCCGCACGTCTGTCATCGCGAGGTAGTTGATAGGTAGTTGCTGGGTAGTTGCTGGGTAGTTGTTGCAGTACTCATTCTCGAATCAACATTGGGGGAATCCGTGCTCATGCATCGCAAAGTATGTACTCGTAGGGCTTGCGTGTTTGCAACGCTCATCGCGGCAGTGACCTCGTTCGTTCCTTCCTCCAACGCACAAATCGCTGCGACCAACGACGGATTCACCGTCCAGACCCGCACTGTCGAACTCACGGTCTCGCAAGGTGCGATCACGCGATTACTGAATCGTGCTTCTGGTGAGCTGCACACGGCCACCAATGCACCAACCGCGTGGATTCCGCGTGGCATGATCGCCGCGAGCGATATGCAGCCCGTCGCGGTGCTTCACAACCAGTGGAGTTCGCACGAGATTTATCCAAGCGGACTCGCCACCTCCATCGCCACACTTGATCGCGGCCCTGGCCCAACAAGCCGCATGACAACAACGACGCTTCCATGCGGCGGGTTGCGTTGTACTTGGACTGGACTCACGGATGGTGTACGGACCTACGCCAACGATGCACTGACCATCGAGGCTACGATCGACACCGCAAGCGGAATTGTCGATCTCACTGCAGAGGCAACGACTTCTGAGGGAAGCGTCGTCGGGGTCATTGTTCCGCTCCAAGCGCTCCACCCACGACACACGATTCTCGTGCCGAGCTTTGGCGGACTCGCGTATCCCGCGACGGATCTCGCGAAAAAGCGTATGTACACACTGGGCGGAGCGCCCTACAACGAAGCGCCCATCATCGTTGCAGAAGGCGAGCGGGGATCCGTCGCGCTGTGGGTTGAAGATAAGACGTTCCGCTCAACCTTCACCTTCTTTGGTGGCGATGGAAACGGATGTGCACTCGGCATTGAGGCCGTCAATGACATGCCTTTCGAAGGCCAAATGACCTCACGCCGTGCAACGTGGCGGATCGGAGGATTTAGCGGCGCGTGGCCGAACGCCGTCGCGCCCTACCGAAACTGGTACACGACCACTTTCAGTGCTGAGATCGAAAAGCGGAAATCAATCTCGTGGGCCTCTGACATCGCTGTCATCGTTGATCGATTGGGAAACGAAGCGAACGCACTTCCACGCCTCGCGAAGGTTCTGGATCCTACGAAGGTACTTCTGCACGAGTGGAATCCACGCACCGCCGACTTCGACACCGCGTTGCCTGATTGGACTCCGAAGCCCAACTTCGTTCGAGCCGTCTCGAAGGCGAAAGAACTGCAGTTTCGCTCGATGGGCTACGTGAACAGCTACTGCGTCAATTTCAATTCACCAGTCTTCCTACGCGACCGTATCTCGCAGTTTGCGTTGCCACGCAAGATCGCTGGTATTGGGAGTTACACCGCTCCAGCCAAGACGTTTCAATCGAGTCAAGCGAATGAGATTCTCTACCTTGATCCGCTTTCGCCTGAATGGCGTCGCTATCACGTCGATGCGATGATCAAGTGGCGTCGCGCGACAGGTGTTGATGCGGCCTACGAAGACACTGGCGGGACTGGCGGGGACTACGGAAACGGCGAGGTTGCCGGCCTGCGCGGCGCGCAGGGTGCATGGGCGCAATTCAAGGAGATGTTGGAGCGCAACCCAGTTGCCATGGCAACGGAGTACGCGCCCGACAACATTGCCTTCGCATCGACATGGGCATTGCGCTACGTCCAGACGTGGGGAACGCCCGAACTTCGGAAGCAATGGGAAACGCGCCTGCGACCCATGACACCCGCACTCTTCGGCGGGGCTGGTAGAGCTTGGGTGCCTTCGATCGTCGCCGAGGATGAGCGCACCAAGTTCTCCGTCACTGGTTGCTCGGATGCGCTTGGCGGTGTTGCGCAACTCGAAGCGACCGCTACGACCTTCGAAGCGAAGTCTGGAATGGCTCGTCATCTCCTTGAGCGGGCGCAGCTCTTCGACGAATTCGAACTTAAGCCGACGTTTGAAGGATGGCCGAAGGATCCCAGCGTTGCAGCGCTTTATCGCGACAAGGATGGGAAGACACACACCTATCGCGCACGCGAAGGATTGCATGAACTCGTCGGGCCTTCGGGCACACCGCACTATCAACGCATCACCGGACTTACGAACTTCGAGTCTCCACTTGCGATCGCTGGCTGGCCCGCATCGGCTGGAACTCGCCATTTCGCGCTGAACCCCGCGGCGCCTTACGCGCTCACCTCGAATCCGGTGAGCGCGACGGCGGTACGCCTCGAGCGTGTTCCATCGGGTTGTTCGATTTCCCGTTACGTCGAAACTCCAACACACGTCCTTGTCGCGTTTGCTGGAACGGGCACCGCTGGTGAGATGTTGAGGCTTCGCGCGCAGAGTGATTTCACAGATGTCATCGTGGGCGACCGCAAAGGAAAGGCGATTCGTCGCGCCGCGCCACTTCGAAATGGCGATGCCGCGGATTTTCGCCTCTCCGACGTGTCGTACGCGCTCTTACTCCGAACGGCTCTCCAGCCCGCGAAGCTCTCGATGCCGCTTGCTTCTACGGTCTCGAACGGCCGGTTCATTTCCGATGCCACGGGTCTTG
>JAIYCA010000465.1 GCA_027488265.1 Planctomycetaceae bacterium | reverse complement strand
CTTCAGCGCTCGCGACTCCCACGACAGCTTCAAATGTCTTTCGCGCCTTCGCGCCCGCTTCAGATGTCTCTGCACCTTGTGCCGCGTGGGTCAGAATGCGTGCGAGAATTTCGCCCGCAGCCTTTCGTGTGAAGGTGACCGCGAGAATTGCTGATGGCCGCGGGGTGCGACCCGCACGAAGTTCGTCGAAACACCATGCGAGTACGCGGTTCGCGAGCGTCCACGTCTTTCCGGATCCAGCATTTGCGACAAGGATCGAACGTTTCGGAGGCCGCGCAGCGGAAGCAGTTGATGATTCAGAAGTCATGCCTCACCTCCGCCAGACGACGCGTTGCCCGACTCTCCCCCACCGACTTCGCCGTCACCAACACCAGCGAGTGACTCCAGTCCCTGTGCTTTCAGCGCCTGTGCCCTGAGTCCCAATCCCCAAACTGCCGCCAACGGATCATCGGGCGGGAACGGAGTGCGCTTGGCCGGAGCAAACTCTCCGCGCAAGACACCGTCCACCACACGCCTTGCTTCGTCAAACGCAGCATCAAACTCGCTCGACGCGCACTCAAGCATTCGGAAACCACTCCGCTCAGCGCTTGCCGCGAGATTGATGTAACCAAGACCGTTCGACTGCACTTGAATCGGCTGCGATGTCTCCACTTTCCCCTCGGCGAGGAGGTAGCAGTACAACGGCAACTGCAGATCCTTCCATGTGCGCGAGCCAACTTTCCGACCCTTGAGGTGGGTCGCAGCGGGTGCCGAACCCACGGAACCCGTCTTGTAGTCAAGCGCACGCCACGCGCCCGTTTCGATGTGCTGATAAACGCGGTCGATGCGCCCAACAAGACGCAGCGCGCGCGCAGGGCCGCTCGTGCTCGCTCCAGCCGCCGCGATCAGCGGGCCCGTCGTTTCATCGAATGAGAGTTCAACGAAACGCACGTGCCAACCCTGCTCGGCTTCCTTGGCTTGCAGCACTGCAAACCTTCGGAGCCGCGCGCGCAGGATCTCAAGTTGGACACGTACCGCCGCCGCTGGTTGCGCAGGAAGAAGTTGAGCGACCGCTGTGTCGAGGTGCGCCAGTACCGAGCGTTCAATCGTGGCTCGATCGGTTGTCGGCCGAGATTGCGTCGCCTCTTCCTCACCCCAACTCTCTACCGCCTTATGCAGAAGATTGCCGAAACCGCGCGCGTCAAGTTCTACGGCACTCTCATCCAACGATTCGAGGCGAAGCCTTGGATCACGCTGCAGTTGGAAGAGATAAGGACACTTGAGATAGGTTGCAAAGGCCGTCACCGAAATCGACTCGAAGACGCTCCCCTCAACTTTCGGCCGCACCGGAAACTCGACCGAGCGCTGCAACACTTCCACGGCTGGCTTGCGCTCTCGCTCCGCTGGAAAGAGCCGAGCAACGCGGGCTGGAAGTGCCGCGCGCTCCACGCGAAGAAGAAATCGCGAAGGGCGAAGCGGGTCTCCAGACGCAGACCGCCGGGCGGTGACAAACTGGACACTCGCAGGCAGTCCAATGGCCCGACGCGCGATCGCGCGCCGCAAGATGCCATCGAGAATCCAAGCATCGCGCGCGGCTCGCCGTTCGCTCGAGAGAAGCCCTAGTTTTCGACGAATTGCGTCGGGAATCAAAGCATCTGCGACCTCGCCCTCGGGAACGGCGCCGTCAGAGAATCCAGCGAGCACAAGATGCGGCTCGTCTGCAACGCCTGCATCAAGCCAGCGCACGATCGAGACACCGAACTCTCGACCCTCACCGCGAATCTCCGTTCGATCCACAGCTGCGCGGATCAAACGAATGACTTCGGCACAATCGATGGCGGTCGCAAACGCCGCAGGTACGTCTGCCAATTCTCCGAACACGCGGTCGAGCGCCGCGATCGAGCGCGCGCGCTCGTTTGCAAACGCGCCGCTTGCATTTTCACCGACGACCGTTTGAAGATACGAACGAATCACCGAAGCCCATGCGGCGATGGGTCGTGCTGTGAAGAGCGGCGCGACTTGCGCCTCCACCTTGTCGCGGATCGCGCGGAACCCCGCCGCTCCGCGGGCGCCAGAGACCTTGTCGCGCCATGATTCGGCAAGTGTTTCCACGCGATAGCGGGCAACGCTGTACTCATCACCTTCGCTCGCAAGCGCACGACTCACATCGGGGTGACGGATGTACGCCGAAAACGCCTCGAGGCTCTCGTCTCCCAGAAGCGCCTCGAGACGCGCGAGCAGTGTGCCCAACCGCGTCGCCGAGAAGACACGCGACTCAACACGCGCAGCGTTGCTCCCGGCCTCGCCAAGCGCTGTCTCGATCGCGCGGCGCGTGTCGTCGTCGGCAGCCATGACCGCGATCTCATCGCTGCGACGCGGCGCGGGAATCGCTCGTATCGCTTCGACCGCCTCTTCGGCCGCATCACGCGGCCCCTCACCGACACGAATCGCGTCGTGCGGAATGACATCGGTACCAAAGACATGCGATGCCCATCGAGCACGCTGCGGAAATCCCTCATCATCGAGCTCATCATCGAGCTCGCCATCGAGCTCGTCATCGCAGAGCGAGTTGGAACTCGCAACCACCGACTCCACGCTTCGATCTGGTGCCCATGCGCGCACTGCATGAACGCAAACCTCGATCGCAACTCCACGCGCTTCCAGTGCGCGGAAGAGCGCACGATGTACCGGTTCAGGATCTGCGAAGAGGATGACAACACGATCGAAACCGACATTATTGAGGCCGTTGGACGCGGCGAGCCTCGCCGCGGGCTTGGCCTCTGAAGATGGAGACATCGGTGCCGACATGGTCGTCGCGGCTTCGGCCAGCAACGCATCACGGAGCGCGTCGTCGCGGTCACAGACACCAGCCGCCGCGAGAAGTTCGTTCCGCACTCCTGCGCACGCCTCAAGTGCGCGCCAATGCTCGACGAGTCGAGCCTCGCCAAATTCGCCATCGCTCGCTACACGATTGCTCGCTTTCTGATCGCCGAACGCAACTGCAGCGAGTGATTCCATCGCCACTCGCACCGAGGCAAACGTGTGCATCGCGGATGCGACTTCGGCGGAGAGCTTCGCCAG
>JAIYCA010000162.1 GCA_027488265.1 Planctomycetaceae bacterium | reverse complement strand
CTTCGTCGAGCGCATCGAGGAGGCGCGCATACTCCGCGGGTGACTGGATCTCGATTGGAAGCTGTTCTCGGCCGAAACCGCCGTCAAGATCGCTTCCGAGCCCAACGCGATGCGCTCCTGCGATGCGCGCAACATGCATCGTGTGTGCGACGCAATCCTGAAGCGTCGCGCGCCGATCATGCGCGAGGAATCGACCATAGAGATTGAGCCCAATCCAACCGTCCCGCGCGGCAATCGCCGCAATTTGCGCGTCGGTGAGGTGTCGCTCGCTCGGTGGAAGAAGCGCTTGTGCGTTTGAATGTGTTGCGATCACGCGCGCGTTGGTCGCAACGAGCAGGTCATCAAATGCCGCGCGAGAGAGATGCGAAGCGTCATGCAGCATGCCACATGCATCAAGCGCTTCCACCATGCGTCGACCGATTGGGGTAAGTCCGCCCGCACGCGCGTTGCCTCCCGCGTATCGGCTGCCGTGCCCCCAACTCAAGCCAATCACACGAAGCCCACGCGCGTGCCACCAAGCGACTTCATCTGGTGAACGAATCGGGTCGGCGCATTCCATCAAGATCACAACGCCGAGCGGGCCTTCGCCAGAGAGCGTGCGCTTCAGATCTGCGCTCGAACGAATGATCGCAAGATGCCCCTCGCGCTCCATGCGTTCATACCACTCGAGTTGCGCAAGACCCACGCGATGCGCACCGTCCAAGTCATCGGAATCGCGATATGCCGCCGCTTCGGTCTTCGGGTCGCCGCCGAGTTCGGTGAAGATGGTGCCGAGCGCGACGCGCACGCCGCCTTCGCGCAGCGAGGCGAGTGTGCAACACCACGAAGCGTCAGCCGCGACGCGAGCCAACATGTCTCGTCCATTCACGGCGAGGTATGCGAGATCGAGGTGGCCATCCGCCCAGAGCGGTCGTGCCGAGGTATTCGCCGCATGTTGTTGGTCGCGGGCTGGGGATGAGCACAACGAAGATTGGTCGGACATGCCGCGAAGGTAGTCGCCGCGGCGCACTTGCGGTTACCCTTCACAGATGGCAGAGGCCGAAGAAGTGCCCACAACTCCGCCGGCACCGCTCTCCGCGCCTGCTGCAGGCCGCGCAATCGCGGCGGCACGCGTGCTTGGCGCGTTTGAACCCGCTGAAGTTCGCCGACGGTTTGTGGCTGCTGCGATCGCCGTTTGCGCAAGCGGGGGGCTTCTTGTCGTGGCATGGCTTCTTCCGCCTGCCTCGCGAGGTTTCGGGACGCACCAAGCGCTTGGTCTACCAGCCTGTTCGTGGCCAGCGCGCTTCGGGGTACCATGCCCCTCCTGCGGAATGACGACTGCCTTCGCACTCGCGTCGAAGGGACGGATCGGTGAAAGTTTCACAACCCAGCCAATGGGTTGTGTGTTGGCGATCGCGGCGGGCATGACGTTCGTCGCAGCGATCTGGACGCTTGCAACCGGCCGAACTGTTTGGCCGGTCTACGAGCGATTGTTGGGTGCTCGACTTGCTTGGTTTGCGGGTATCGCCGCACTTCTCGCGTGGGGCTACAAGACCGCGCTCATGCGCGGATGGATGGGTTGATGATGATGACACCAATCTCAAACATGCACAGCGAATGCGATCGTTCGCAGCCACGCAATGCCCCATCTCGCGCCTTCACTGGATGTGCTGCGCATCTCCGCGCGGTGGTGGCGCTCGCCCTTCTCGGTGGCGTCGTCGGCTCTACGGGCTGCATCGCGGGTGCTGTTGGCGCGATCGGTCAACAGATCGAACGCGGCAAAAAACTCGACGTTCCCGCGCAGTACGAAGGACTTGAAGGTCACACATCTGCCGTCATCGTGAACGCGGACTACGCGACGCTCGTCGAGCATCCAGCAGTCGTCGCGAACATCACGGCGAACGTCTCGGCGCGCATCAAGCTGTACGTGAAGGACGCTTCGGTCCTTCCGCCCGGGCAAGTGCTCGATTGGCAGTATCGAACGCCGCAATGGCGCGCGTTGCCGCATGGCGAGATCGCCAAGGAACTCGGCGTCGCGCGCCTCGTGTTCATCGATCTCTATGAGTATCGCCTGAATCCTGTCGGAAACAGCTACATCTGGGATGGCGTTGCCGCTGCAAACATCGGTGTGGTGGAAGCGGATGGACTTTCGCCCGATGAGTTTGCGTTCACTGCGAACGTCGTTGCGAAGTTCCCCAACAAAGAGGGTATCGGTAAGGAAAGCGCGCGCCGCGAGGCGATTGAGCGCGGCCTGCTGACACTCTTCATTCAGAAGTCCTCGTGGCTCTTCTACCGTCACATTGAAGACAAGTACCCCGAGTATTGATGCGTCGTGCGCGGTGCGAGAAGCAACGCGCATGTTCGCGAACCTGTGTGAGAGCGCGTGAGATTGCGCGTGTGATAGGAAATGCTTATGTCGACGCTCGCCCGCATGTTTGCTTTCGTTTCGGCCGTTGGTGTCCTCTCCGCGGCCGGTTGCAACATCGTGACACCAGTCGCGTATGCGATCGAAGGTCCTGGTCAGATCGATGCGGAGTACACGCTTCCGAAGAAGAAGACCGTGATCTTCGTCGACGATCCACGCAACATCCTGCCGCGCACGGCGCTTCGGACAGCGATTGGCGATGCTGTGAGTTTCGATCTCATGGAGCGTGGCCACTTGGAGTCAACGGTCGCCTCGCGCGATGCGATCGCAGTGGCACGTGCAGGTTCCGCAGGAAACGCACAGAAATTGATGACGGTCGAGGCGGTGGGCAAAGCGCTCGAT
>JAIYCA010000194.1 GCA_027488265.1 Planctomycetaceae bacterium | reverse complement strand
CATCAGTCACCCGATCGCCGAGTCGATCGAGTCGATCGCGCGTGGTCCAGAGCAGCGAATCCTCTTGGTATCCGACGCCGCCAATGCGCGGAAAGTCTGCGTCACTCGGCGTCTTCCCTGAGTGCTCCGCAACGATCCCCACGATGCGCGGCGTGTTAAAGACCCAACGGAAACTCGGGATCCAAGCGCCAAAAATCGCAACTTCCGCGAGCACCGTCGCAGGAATCGCGAGTGTCATCGCGCGCACAAACCGATCGCGCACCGCGTCGCGCCACGCGAGCACGATGAGTACGACCGCACCGAGCGTCGCACACGACGCGAGCACAACACGTACAACGCTGTCCGCTTGGAACGCTGGCCACGCGCCTTCCGCCGACGCAACCCATCCGCGCGAAGCGAGGAAAATCGCGATGGCAGGGCCACCAAGCGCGAGGCAGGCACCGACCACCATCCATGCGCCAAATCCGAAGCGGTCGAGTCTGTCGAGCTTCTTCGGCATCGCTCGGATTCCGCCGAGCACGCAACGCGCGGTGAAGAGCGCGAGTGCTGGATAGATCGGCAGAATGTAGTGCGGGAACTTCGTCACGACGATCTCAAACGCGAGCCATGTCGGAACGGCCCAGCCGAGTAAGAAGATCTCCGCATCGCGGCCGCGCGCTGAGAAGAGCCGAGTACGAAAACGGCTGAAAAACCCAGCGTGTTCCGCGGTCGTCGCTGCGAAGGCGCGCAGGTAGAGCCGTCCGAACGCGAGCGCCGTGACGAGCGAACCCGGGAAGAAGAACGCGACAAGCGTGATGAGGTAGTAGCCAGGCGGCGCGCCGTGACCTTCTGCACCTTCCTTCGCGCGATCAAGGACTTCCGCGCGGAATGCCTCGCGAAGTGTCTCCCAACCAACTTCACGCGCGGCGAGCACAACCCACGGCACGGCGATGCAGGCGAGGACGGCGATTCCGGTGAACGGTCGTAAACGCCACAAAAAGCGCCAATCGCGACGCGCGGCTGCGCAGACAAACGCGCACGATCCGACGACGAACGGCGTGATCGGTCCTTTCGCGAGCATGCCCAGCGCGACGAAGAACCAGAGCGCGACCGTCGGCGCGAGCGGCAGTCCGCCGCGCGCGTCGGGCGCCGAGCGATGCGTCTTCCAGCACGTCCACAGCGCACACATCGCGAGCGTCGTCGCGAAAAGCAGCACTTCATCGGCGCGCGCCATGTGCGCGTCGGTCACGAGTACGGGGCAAATCACGAGCGTCGCGGCCGCGAGGAGCCCGACGTTTCCACCAAACATGCGTCGCCCGAGCCAGAGCGTCGCAAGGCCCGCAAGCCACGCGGCAATCGCGCTCGGCAGGCGATACATCCAAATGGCGTCTTGCCTCGGGTCGCCGCCTGTTGCGGCAAGCACGATCGGTGCTTGCGCCCAATAGATCAGCGGTGGCTTCTTCAGTCGAATCTTGTCGCCGACGTGCGGCACGATCCACCCGCCGAGCGACTCCGCCTCTGCCATCTGTCGCGACGCCTGCGCGAAACGCGGCTCATCGCGATCGGTGACGGGCACCGCCGCGATGCCGACGAGATAGACGGCCGCTGCCAAGAGCGTGACCACGATCGCCGAGACGAGCCACGAATCCTGACGGCGGAACCCGCTCTGCGCGGTGAGTTGTCGGACAAAACCGGCCATGCGCCGATGGTACCTTTCCCACCCATGTTTGACGTGATCGACGCATTCCTCGGCATTCCGACGGCACTCATCGTTCTTTCCGTCCTGCTCTTTTGGGCGCTCATTGCATATTCGATACACAGGTTCGTCGTGCCCGCGCTCTGCGGGGCCGATGGTCGCAAACTTGGCAAGTTCGAAGCCGAAGTGACATCGCAGATTGCACTCGCGTTCGGTTTGTTGATTTCCTTCAACGCCGTGTGGCTCTGGGACCGCGCGGATCGCGTACGCGGAGCGATCTTCGATGAAGCCGCAGCGCTCTCGCGGATTGTGGACGACGCCGAAGACCTTGCGGCGACAGAGAGGCCTGAACTCACCGCGCGTCGCGACGCGATCTGTCACGGTATCAAGACCTACGTCGATCACCTCATCGAGAAAGAATGGCCGACGCTTGCCGATAGTTCGACCGATCGTTCGCGGCCAGAGTCGCTGACCGAACTCCGCGCCATTCTGCGTGCGTCAGGAGAAGACGCGATGCGTGAAGCGCTCGCGGATGCTGAAGCTGCGCGCGATATTCGCATCCGCGATGGCCTTGAGCACATGGCACCATCACGCTGGGGAGTCGTGTTTCTACTTGCGGTTTTGCTCCTGATTTCCATTGGCGCATTGCACGGCGAAGCGCCGCGCGGACGCAAGCTCGCGCTCACGCTCGTTGGACTCGCGGTCGCATTCTGTTTCGCAGTCCTCTTTGTCAGCGCGCGTCCGTTCGTTGGTTCATACGCACTTCAGCCCGATGAACTGCGCAAGATCGCGTTCCGTGCGGGTGCAGAGCGTTGACCAAGCCCTCGCGAACTCGCTCGACGTCAACGTCTGTGTGAGAGGGCACCTCACCCAACCGTCGCGTCACGCGCGTCCCGGCGCGTGTTCGCGTCGGTTGCGCTCGGCTCCACCTTGGTAAACGTGAAACTCTTGCCTTGGTAGTCGACGCGCACACTCGCGCCATCGCCGATTTCGCCCGCGAGGATTTTGCCTGCAAGCGCGTTCTCGATGCGCTGCTGAATGACGCGCTTCAGTGGTCGCGCGCCAAACTGTGGGTCGTAGCCTTCGCTCGCGAGTGCGGCCGTCGCCGCCGCGGTCACACCGAGCGTGATGCCGCGCGCAGCCAGGCGCTTGCGGAGATTCCCGAGTTGAATCTCGACAATGCCGCCGAGTTGATCGCGTCCAAGTGCGTGGAAAATCACCGTCTCATCGATGCGATTGATGAGTTCTGGTCGCATGTGCTTTTTGAGCATGCTCTTGACGTGTGCCTCGATGACGCCTTCATCTTCGTGGCGATCGGTCATCTCAAGAATGGCGTGTGAGCCGATGTTCGATGTCATCACGACGATCGTGTTTGCGAAGTCGACGGTGCGACCTTGTCCATCGGTGAGTCGGCCGTCATCGAGTACTTGAAGAAGCACATTCGAAACATCGGGATGTGCTTTCTCCATTTCATCGAAGAGCACGACGCAGTAGGGGCGTCGGCGCACGGCCTCTGTGAGTTGCCCGCCTTCGTCGTGGCCGACGTAACCCGGTGGCGAACCGATGAGGCGCGACACCGCGTGTTGCTCCATGTACTCGCTCATGTCGATGCGCACGATGGCTTCTTCGGTATCGAAGAGATATCCCGCGAGCGCCTTGCAGAGTTCGGTCTTACCAACGCCCGTTGGCCCGAGGAAAAGGAAGGAGCCAATCGGTCGGTGCGCTTCACCGAGTCCTGCACGGCTGCGACGAACCGCTTCGCTCACCGCAGTGACCGCCTCGCGCTGGCCGACGACGCGCTTCGCGAGTTCATCTTCCATGTGCAGGAGTTTCTCGCGCTCGCTCTCGACGAGTTTCGAAACAGGAATACCCGTCCACTTCGCAACGACTTCTGCGATTTGTTCGCTGTCGACTTCTTCCTTCACCATCGCGGTGCCATCGGCCTGACGCTTGCGGAAACTCTCTTCTGCAGCACGCAAACGCTGCTCGAGATCACGCAAGTCACCGTACTGAATGCGCGACGCGACTTCGAAATCGCCGCGACGTTTTGCCTGCTCGAGCTCGATGTTCTTACGTTCGATTTCGGCTTGCACACTTTTCACGGCCTCAAGTTCCGATTTCTCGAGTTGCCAGCGCGCCGTCATCGCGCGGTCTTTCTCGTTGAGATCGGCGAGATCTTCTTCGATGGCCGCGAGACGCTTCTTGCTCTCGGCATCTTTCTCGAGTTTCAACGCTTCGCGTTCAATCTCAAGCTGCATGACGCGACGCTTCACCTCGTCAAGTTCCGCGGGCATCGAGTCATTCTCGATGCGTAAGCGTGACGCAGCTTCATCGAGCAAGTCAATCGCCTTGTCGGGCAGGAATCGGTCGGCGATGTAGCGCTGCGAAAGCGTCGCGGCGGAAACAAGTGCACCATCTTGGATACGTACACCGTGGTGTGTTTCGTATCGCTCTTTCAAGCCGCGGAGAATCGCGATGGTGTCTTCGAGCGACGGCTCGCCAACAAAAACTGGCTGGAAACGCCGTTCAAACGCGGGATCTTTCTCCACGTGCTTGCGGTACTCATCGAGCGTCGTCGCACCGATACAACGAAGTTCACCGCGCGCGAGCGCGGGCTTCAAGAGTTGACCAGCGCCAACCGCGCCTTCGCTCTGTCCAGCACCCACAATGGTGTGGAGTTCGTCGATGAAGAGAATGATGCGACCCTCGCTT
>JAIYCA010000178.1 GCA_027488265.1 Planctomycetaceae bacterium | reverse complement strand
GATCGAGAGTTCACTGTGGCGGCCCGACAATTCGAGCGCCTTGTCGTCGACCCACTTGATGCGCCGCAGATCGCGGACGACCGACTTCCACAGATCGCCATGCGGATTGATCGACTTGCCATCGGAGCCCTGCACGACGAATCCGACAAACGTGACCGAGCCACCCTTGCCATCGCGCACGATGTCGAGGTACGCGCGATGAATCGAAACCGAGTGGCGCGCGAGGATCTTGGCCGTGCGCTCGAGCATCGTGCGCGTGCGCGCGTTCTCGACAACGACCACGATGCGGCTCATCGTCGGATGTGATTCAGGCTCGAGTTCGACCGCGGTTCCGTCGGTTCCCGACACGCGGCTGTACAACTTCCAGTGCGCTGCAACGCGCAGCGGCGTGCAGGTCAGCACGTATTCCGCCGAACAGCCGGCGAAATAGTTCGAAATCTGATCCGGCGTCCAATCGAGTTTCTGTTCCTTCGCGTAACGAATCGTGTCGGTCAACTTCGCTGATTGGCGCGGGTCGCGACTATCGAACGGCTCGGGGTCGCCGAAGACGAAGGTGTCGAGGACGAGGTTGCCGTCGAAACTCGAGTGGATCTTCGCCGCGCGCAGCGAACGGTCCATCGGCAGTTGCGAAACGAGTTCCGCGAGGATGCCGGGATAGTTCGCGCTCTTGATCAGCGTCAGTTGACGCCCATCTTCGCTCTTGAGCGTCAGATCGATCGGACGGTCCGAAGCCTTCGCCGCGATGATCGCCCTGAGGTGCGCCAACTGGCTCGCACGATCCGTGTCTTGGAAGTACATCGGGGGCATCTGCGACACGAACCAAGGCACGACGCTTTCTGCGGTTGCGCGGAAGCTGCTGGCGAGGGTGTCGATGATCGAGCTGGCATCCGGCGTCGTGCTCGGCTGCGAAGAGGGCGCGGTGGTCATTTCGTGTATGTTCCGTCTGAAAGGAAGCGTGCAGGATAGCCAAGCCTCGGGTTTAGACGCACGACTTCCGTCGCTGCGGCGTTCGCCCGGCCTCACCTATGCGGGCGATCGTCATCGGCAACTTCGACGGAGTCCATCTCGGACATCAGGCCCTCTTTCGGTCCGCCCTGAAGCGGGCCGAGGAGGTGCGCGCGGTGACGTTCGAGCCGCTGCCATTGGCGGTTTTGCGTCCTGAAGTCCCGATGGGACGACTGACTCCAGCGGCCGAGCGCGCGGAACTGCTCCGAGACTTGTGCGGCGTGGCGGGGGTTCTTGAACTCCAGCCGACACCTGAACTTCTCGGACTTTCGCCGGAGGAGTTCGTCCAATTCCTTGCGCAGAAGACCGCGTTCGACCTCGTCGTCGAAGGGCCTGACTTCCGCTTCGGCCGTGCCCGTGCCGGATCCGTCGAGACTTTGCGGGAACTCGGTGCGACGCGTGGGTTCGCCGTCGAAGTGGCGCAAGCGGTCGAGGTCGATTTGTCGGATGGCACACGCGTCGAAGCGCGCAGTTCAACGGCCCGCGCGCTCCTCGCCGAGGGGCGCGTCGCCGACGCGGCACGTATCTTCGGGCGACCTTACGAATTGCGTTGCCCAACCGCGCGCGGCGATCAGCGCGGTCGCACGATCGGTTGGCCGACCGCGAATCTCGACACGACTGGCCGCATCCTGCCCGCCGATGGTGTCTACGCGGGTGAGGCAACGCTCCCCGACGGGCGAACGGCGATCGCCGCCATTTCCGTTGGCACCAAACCAACTTTCGGTGAAAGCGCACGCACGTGCGAAACAACATTGCTTGAGCCCGACGGGCGGCCAATCGCGTTGCCGCTCGATTGGTACGGCTGGGCACTGCGGCTGAGATTCCACGCGCGGATTCGCGGCATGGTGCGGTTCGATGGGCTTTCGGCGCTGCTTGAGGCGATGGAAGGCGACCGCGCGGCGATCGTGCATGCCATGCGTTCGCACGAAGGATTGCGGTAGCATTTCCCCCGCGCAATCGCGCTCCCTAATGCCCTACACCACAAACACCACCATCGATGCGCTCGCGCGTGAACTCCGTGAAGCAAAGCGCGTGCTCGTAACCACCCACCAGAAGCCAGACGGCGACGCCATGGGCTCGGTACTCGCGGTGGTGCGTGCGTGCGCAGCGGCGGGAGTGCATGCCGAAGGTTGGGTCGTCGATCCGTGCGAGGGAAATCTCCGCGCGTTTGAGGGCACAACGAAAGTCACGCACGTGGATCCGCGTGCGCCGCAGCTTCCCGAAGGTGAGTTTGATCTTGTGGTCGTGGTCGACACCGGCGCGTGGACGCAACTCGAGGTGATCGCACCTTGGCTCCGTGAGCGCACGGATCGCGTGATCGGCCTCGATCATCATGCGCGCGGTGACGACGTCGCGGCTCGTCGCGTGGTTGATGTCTCGTGCGGGTCGTGTACCGCGCTTCTCGTGGGGCTTGTGCAGGCGATGAGCATCGACCTTGCCGCCGGTGCCGATGGCGCAGGCCGCCATTCGATCGCTGAGGCGCTCTACATGGGACTCGCGACCGACACCGGTTGGTTCCGTTTTCCCAACGCGCGCGCCCGGGAGTTTGAACTCGCCGCGCGCCTGCTCGCGGCAGGCGTCGACAAGAACGCGATGTATCAACAACTCGAACAGTCGAGCCGCGCGGAACGCATCTTGCTTCAAGCGCGCGCGCTTTCGAGTCTCTCGTTTGTGGATGCTTCGGCTGAAATCGGCGGTGGGAACGTCGCGGTGATGCGGCTTCGCGCGAGCGATTTCAGCGAGACGGGCGCGCTCCTCGAGGAGACGTCGGGGCTCGTGAATGTGCCGATGGAAATCGCATCGGTGCGCGCGTCGGTGCTTGTTGTCGAGGACGCGGCGGCAGGGGTGACGAAGTTGAGTTTCCGTTCGAAGCCACCGGCGATGGACGGACGCTTCATCGACGTCAATGAACTCGCGGCGCGCTTTGGCGGCGGTGGACACGTGCACGCGGCAGGCGCAAAGCAGCGCGCATCGATCGATGAGGTCGCAGCAAAGGTCTTGAACGAACTTCGCCGGTGACGCTCGTTCAATCTCGAAAAAGACAGCGCCCCACCGAAGTGGGGCGCTGAGACTTCAACGTATGAACTGAATCGATGGGCTCAGCGGCGACGACGCGAAACGAACGCTGCGAGACCGAGGAGCGCGATGGCGCCTGGGGTTGGAATCGTCATGAACACGTCCTTCTCGCTGCCGTTGGCGTTGTAGGTCGTCGTCACTTGACGATTGAGGAGCGCTTGGAAAGACGCGTACTCGGCGATACCCGTCACGTTGCCGTTGTTCGTGTTGGTTCGGTAGAACTTGCCGCCATACGACCAGAACGTATCGCCGGCGCCATATGTGACACCGTAACTGAACCCCGTGCCGACATTGGCCAAGAGATTCGCAAGCGAGGTGTACTTGACCACCGAGGGGCTGCCTGAGTTGGAGTTATTGCGATAGAAGTTGCCTTCGCTGTCAGCCCAGAAGTCATCATTCGTCGAGAAGGTCTGTGAGAGGCTGTACGAAGCGATGTGGTTGTTCGCGAGGAGGTTCGTCAGGCTTGAGCCGAAGGAACGAATCTCGTTGATTCCCGACTGGGTCTGGCTTGTGCGGTAGTAGTTCGTACCGTCGGTGAAGTAGTAGTCCGCGGCGAAGGACGTCGCCGTGAAGGCCAGCGAGTCAAGCGCGGAAGACGTGGCCGCAGTGGCTTGGCCTTGAATGGTGTTCCACCAATACATCGTCGTATGGGTGTTGTTTGAGAGGTTGGTGTATCCGCGCATGAACACCACATCAGCGTGGAGCGGCGCGGTTGCGGTTGCGAGAGCAAGGGCGGAGAAGAGGAGTTGGAACTTCATGACTTCGACTTCCGTGTGCTTCTTTGAGGGACCAGATTTCGAGAGAGAGAAGACTGCCACTCCTGAACGCGGGGAGCGACGGCGCGGGTGTGGTCTTCAAGGGGATCCCCGCGAAGAATCAAGCGAAAGGCGCCGTCTCCATTGGTCACGAAGACGGCGAAAAAAACGCAAATCGCGTCGGCTTGCGCGCAAGCGGCGATTTATCGGTGCCAGAAGCGCGTCGTCGCGCGATGCGGAACCCACCGGCAGTCGGAAGAGTTGAACCGAGAGGACCGAAACGAGACTTTCGAAGCAAGAGGCCTCGGCTCTGCGCTGCCCGCGGTATCGGCAGCCAAGCTCCATCCCCAACCTCAATCCTCGATTTTGTAGCCGAGCTTCTTGATCGCCGCGACGATGTCGCCGCGCGACTCGGCAGGAGCCGTCACATCCACCTTTTCGTCGATATGGCTTGCCTTCACGGCGGTGACGCCCGCGATCTTGCCGACCTTGTCGCAGATCGCGCCCTCGCAACCTTCGCAGTGCATGCCCTTCACCGTGATTGTGAAAGCGACAGGCGCGGTGGCTGCAGTCGAATCCGCTGCCGCGGTATTCGCCGCCGCGTTTGACGTCCCGACTTCAACCGGCGGAGCACCGCGCTCGCCGTTACACGCAGCGAGCATCATGCTCAAGACGACGAACGAGATCGAGACGAGGTTGGAGTTGCGCATGCGCGAAGAATAGCGCTGTGCCGTTAGGCACGCACCACGCCCGCAGACGCAAACTGCCCGCGAAGGATCTGATCGGCGGGAGCCTTCATCCAATCGCCAAGGAGCGACGTGTACACCGAGCGGAAATCGACGCCAAACTTCAGGTCGCCCTGATCGAGATCAACAAGCGACGGATGTCGTCCGACGACGCCTGGCTTCACACCCGCACCGATGACGAAGACGGGCGCCGCGGTGCCGTGATCCGTGCCGCCCGAGCCATTTTGCTTCACACGTCGGCCGAACTCGCTGAAAACAAGCGTCACCACACGCTCGGCGTTGCCTTGCTCCTTGAGGTCGCGTTGGAACGCCGCGACGGACTCCGCAACTTGGCGAAGCAGTTGCGCGTGTCGACCAGCCTGACCGCTGTGCGTATCAAATCCACCCATCGTCGCGTAGTAGACGCGCGTTGGCATACCGTCGCGAATCATCGCGCCGACCGTTCGAAGTTGCCGCGCGAGGCCGTGGTCGGGGTAGCGGACAAGTGGTTGCTTTGCGACCGCCGCGAGAATGCGTCCGCTCGCGACTTGCGCATCGAGTGCGGTGCGCATCAAGAAATCTTTTTGCGTTTCGGCGGGCGTTCCGGCGAGCGAGCCCGCGCGATTGATCGCGTCGTAGGGCTCCTTCATCGAGCCATGCAAATCTTCGCCGAGCCAGCGGAAAAGCGCAGGGTTCTCGAAGGAAATCGGCTTCTGGATGTTGCCTTCCATCGCGAGCGGCGCGGTGCGTCCAACCGCCACCGAACCCTCAGGAATGGGCGTACCGTTGCACGTCGCGTCGAAGTAGCGACCGATCCAACCCGAGCCCTTCGCATCGAGTCGACCGGTCTGCCAGATATCCATCGACGTAAAGTGCGAGCGATTCGGGTTCGGGTACCCAACGCCTTGCACGACGGAAACAAGTCCTTCGTCGTACAACTCCTTCAGCGGCGCGAGCGCAGGATGCAGTCCGATTCCCGCACCTTGGTCGAGTTGAAGCGCGACGGTGTTTCCCGTGGCACCTGGCGCTTGCACGGCGATTTGGGGTCGTGCGTTGAAGTAGGCCGGATCACCGTAGGGAATGACGGTGTTGAGGCCGTCGTTGCCGCCGCCGAGTTGAACGACGACGAGAATGCGGTGATCCGGAACTCCTGGATTCGAACTGAGCAACGGATTGCCGAGGACGCCAAGGGCGCTGCGCTCGATGAAGCAGGGTACGGGCGCCGCGAGTGACGCAAGTGCACAGCCGCGTTGCAAGAAGAGTCGACGTGTGAATGGGGTGTTCTGCATGGTCGAATGTCCACTCTTCAGCACAGTTGATACTCAGGCATCGCGCCGATGAGGCAGAGAAGTGCCTTGATCCGATCATTGGTGATGGCCGTCGCGCGGCCAGAACTATCAAGATTGTCGAGGAATGCCTCGAGTTGCGCGAGCCGCTCAGGGGCGACGCTTCCACCGAGGGCAAACGATGCTAGCACCCGCATCGCCTCGCTTGTTTCGAGCCCGCCGCGCGCATCACGCAGGTGTTCGACAAGTGGAAGCGAGTCGTAAGACATCTCGCTTTCACTCCAATCGAAGCCTTGCGGACGACGTCCGGTCACGAGGTAAATCACGACGTTTTGCCGCACAAAGAGTGTGGCTGTGTTGATCCACGCACGACCGCCATCCCAGCCCTTGACGCTCGGCGGCTGAAAGAGCTGTTGCCCCATCAAGTCGCCTGCGTCAATGAGCGACTTCATCTCGCGCGGCGGTGTACCGAGACTGCGCACAGTCTGCACCATCAACTGCGTCGGGCTCTTGATGACCGCAAGTCGATTTTCCGGCGCATAGAAGTGTCGCGATCGGAAGAGCGTTCGCAGTGTCGGGCGGATACGTCCCTCGTTCTTGCGGAATTCCTGCGCGAGACGCGCGACGCACTCTTCACCATCTCGCGAGAGTTTCGGCGAGTCGTTGACGAAGAAACGATAGAACTTTCGCGCGATGTACTGCGGACATTCAGGACGCTCGAGAATTGCCGCGACAAACGCATTTCCGTCGAGATTGCCGTTTCGACCGAGGATCGACTTCGGTCCTGCGTCGAATTGGTCTTTGTCAAAGAAGAAGTCGTTGCCGCGATAGGTGCGGCCGGTCAACGCGCGTGCGCCTTCTTTGATGTCGCGCTCGCTGTATCCGTTGCCTTCGCCGAGCGTGAAGAGTTCAAGCAACTCGCGCGCGAGATTTTCATTCGGACTTCGTCGCCGATTTTGATTGTTGTCGAGGTATCGCAGCATCGCTGGGTCGCTGATGATGCCGCGGACGAGCGTTTGAAAGTCACCGTTGCCATGGCGGCGGAACATCTCGTTCTGCAGCACCATGTGCCAACTGTTTTCGATCGTTCGATAGCCCGTTGCGAAG
>JAIYCA010000041.1 GCA_027488265.1 Planctomycetaceae bacterium | reverse complement strand
CCAGTCGCGCCACGCGGCACTTCCACGCACCAAATGCAACGCCCTGCAACTTCGCGCGAGAGTTCGCGAGAAGCGCAGGGCGCGCCGAGTGGACCTGATCGGGCTCGAACCGACGACCTCTTCCATGCCATGGAAGCGCTCTCCCAATTGAGCTACAGGCCCGTTGTGATGTCTCGCTCGCGTACAGCCCGCGGCGGGTCGCAAAGAGTAGGGCAAAGATCGGTCAACCGCAAGCGACGCATGAGTGAGGGTGGCGAGCACGCGACGGAATGCACACGACGCACAGAATTCGCGTCCGGTGTCAAAGTTATTCCGCCCAACGGATCAGGCCGCGTATTCCGCGTAGACCGGTTATCCCCGTCGACTGCGCGCGCGCGGCGCGTCGGCCTTACGCGAAGTACTCGACCGACTCGATCCTCGGCGTTTCGCCTCGGCATCGCGGCTGCGGTCGAGCGTGCCCTCGCGCCATTCGGTCGAAAGGACCGACCAGCACTCGTGATCGCGCCACGCGCCGTCGATTTCGATCAACCCGCGCAAGACGCCTTCGCGCGTGAACCCAAGCGCGCGCACAAGCGCGATCGAGCGATTGTTGTGCGGGATGATGTTCGCGGCGACACGATGGAGCCCGCGATCTTCAAACGCGTGATCGACGAGCGCGGACACCGCATCGCGCATGAGGCCCTTCCCAGGTTCGCCCGCGGCAAGCCAGTAGCCGAGGTGGCAGTCAAGACTCGGCCACTCGCTGATACCGCCGAGGCTTGCGACGCCGACGATGCGGCCATCGTCGCGGGCGCAGACGAGGAGCCGGAGCCGACCATGCGCTTCACACTCTGGCCGCAGCATGCGCGCGAATCGACGGCCAAACGACGGTTCGCTGCCGCGCGCTGTCCGCGGCATCCACGGCGCCAAGTGTTCGCGCGAGCGGGAGAGCATCTCCATGAACGCGGTGCCGTCGGCTTCGTGCGCAAACCGCAGGAGCGTGCGTTCGCCCACACGCACGACGCCAGCTGCACGTTCGCGCGCGGATGGTTTCATCGAAAGCGGTGGTCGTTCTTCTGACGGCACGGTCGCAGCATACGCTGCGCACCATGACCGATTGCTTGTGCTTGCTCGTCGGAACGCTGTGGCTGTTGCAGGTCTCACCATCGCCGCCGCCGCCGACGACGACTCCAGCGCCGATCCGACCGACGGAGCCGACGCGTGCGCGCACCGTCGATCAAGCCGCCATCGCGGCGATCGCAACCAATGCGCGCGATGAGGCGAAGCTACCGGGGCTCATTCTCGCGGTCGTGCCGCGCGATCGTTCGCCAGTCCTCGCGGCTGCGGGCGCTCGAGCGGCGACCGAAGATGCGGCGATCACCGTCGATGACCGCATGCATCTCGGATCATGTACGAAGGCGTTCACCGCGACGCTCGCGGCAGCGCTCGTGGCCGACGGCAAGATCCGATGGGATTCGACGATTCTCGAGGTTCTTGGGACGGATGCGCCGAACATGTTGGAAGCGTGGCGCACAGTCACGCTCGAAGCGTTGCTTCGGCACCGGGGCGGCGCACCAGCCAACCCGCCGGCTCCACTCTGGACCGCGGCGTTCGCCTGCACGGAGCCAGCGATCGAGTGTCGCGCGGCATTTGTGCGCGGTCTTCTCGCGGAGATGCCGACCGCGCGCGGGACGTTCGTCTATTCAAATCAGGGCTATGCGATCGCGGGCCGGATGTTGGAAGTCGCCGCCGCGCGCGGCGAAGTCGACGCCGACGGTCAGCCGCAAGAGCCAATCGCCTACGAAACGCTGCTTCACGATCGCGTGCTGCAACCACTCGGAATCGAACGCGCATGCTTCGGACCACCGACGCGCACCGAACCCGCTTCACCGAAAGGACACACCGAAACGGGCGTGGTCCGCGACATTGACAATCCCAACGCGATCGCGCCGGCAGGGACGCTTGCGATGCCACTCGGCGAGTGGGCGAAGTTCGTCGCGTTTCATCTTGGCGCCGAGCCGCCGAAGCCACTCGTGGGTGCCGCGCGTGAACTCGCGACGTTGCATCGAAAGAACGCCGAGGAGCCGTTCGAAGCGCTCGGCTGGAAGACGGCGGAGCGCACGTGGGGCGGCTCGGTGGTTATGCACGCGGGGTCAAATTCCCTCTGGTACTGCGTTGCGTGGCTCGCGCCCGAGAAGGGCTTTGCGGTGCTGGCCGCGACGAATCAGGGCGGTGACGCCGCGGCGAAAGCGTGCGATGAGGCGTGCGCCGCGATGATCTCCGAGTGCGTCGACTGAAGTCGATCGCGCGCGCCTGCAGTTCCTCGCGCAAACTCGACTGCCAGAACGGCTGTTGAAGGGCCGCCTTCTCTCGCAAGCCGCATGGTGTTCGCGAGAGGAACGACGTGTGCTGGCGGCAGGGGGCCGGAAACAGCGTTCTCAAGCGTGTCCGTCACATGGAGGAGAAGCACGCTGGTGAGAGCATGGTGCGGCACGAACTTCGCTGCATGGATCTGCCCACCGGCTTGGGAGGGAGTTGGGTACCTCCAGCCGCATGGACGATCGCCGCTCGTTTGCGTTGACTCGCGCGGGCGGCGGTCGCATTTTTGGCCGCGCAGCGCGCGACTTCAGCTCGCAGCGCGTGACTTCAGCCCGCAGCGCGTGACTTCAGCCCGCAGCGCGTGACTTCAGCCCGCGGCGCGTGACTTCAGCCCGCAGCGCGTGACTCGCCTCGTGTCTCAAGTTCGTTCCGCGGCGCGAGTTCGTCCACGAAGCCTGCTTCGACGAGTTCGTCGTAGAAGTAAATCTCCGTCTTTCCGCTTGGCGCTACAACATGAAAGCGGCCGAGCCCTTTCACAACGCCAACGTTTCCGCGACCTTGAATCTCAAAGGTGTGCACGCCGTCTTCGATCCGAAAAACCAAACGTACCGATCGATATGGGCTCGGACGTCGAACGCCGACCTGTGCTTGGCCCAGCATCTTGCAGATCTCGTCGAGCGTGGGTTTGCGCGGCGAGGAGGCGGGCTCTGAGTTGGTGCTTTCAGGTTCGCGCATCTGGTCTCCCATCGAGGACACGAGTGGTCGTCAACAGTCATCTTCCGCCGAGTTCGTCAACCCCTGACGCGATAATACTCTCGACGAGCATTGGATCCAACGCCACGATGGATGTTGCGTCGACCACAATCATGAGTACGCGTTCATCTCGCATGAACCACCACTGCGATTGGTCATGGATGAGGTACTCCGCACCGCTGGTGCATCGGATGCGAAACGCGCCGTCGAGCGGCTGATTCAAGAAGTCGACAATCTGCTGTGGTCTCATCCTCGTCCTTCAATCGCCTGTTGGTTTGACCGAATCATGCGGCCAATCTAGGGAAGAATCAGAGGAAGAACGCCTTGAGCACGCAGACTGCGCACCCTTCGCTCCTCTTGCTCCCTCGTGCCCTCGTTCACGTCAACATGGACCGAGGAACTTCGATGCAAACGCGAGAGGCGCAGCTGTTCTGAACGGTCGAGAATGTCGGGACCTCAACAGTTCCGTGTGGTGCCGTACGTTTGGACATCTGGAGCAGAGCAGGAACGAATTTGATTTCTCGAAATGTGCGATTGACGAGAGAGTTGCTGAACATACTATGCCGAACATAGTATAGTCCTCGCAGACCTCTGCACGGGAGTTCACCATGGCAGCAGACGACCAATTCATTCGCGGTGCAGGCATTCTTGCGGTTCTCAAAGTGCTCGAAGAAGGCGAGCTCTACGGCTACGCAATCGTCGAGGCACTCGCAAAGACGAAGGGAACCGCACTGCACCTTGGGCAATCGACGGTGTATCCGATGCTCTACAACCTCGAGGCAAAGGGCCTTGTGAAGTCGCGGTGGGATGAATCGGGCGCGCGTCCACGCAAGTACTACTCGCTGACGAAAGCGGGGAAAACAAGGCTCGTTGAAGACGCAGGTCAGTGGCGCGAGATGACGAAGGCGATGGCATCGCTTGGTCTTGCGCGCATTCGATTGGCGTTTGGCTTGGTATCACCTTCGCGGTCACTCCTCGCTCGCCATCACACTGTTTCCCTCGCATAAACCGCGAAAAACGGAGGTTCGCATGTTCGGAATCAAGCGTCGCGCGGTCGAAGCGTGTCTCGCATCGTCAGGTCTTCCCGCTGAAATCACGCAGTTCATTGCTGGCGTTGTGCGCCGTACGCGCTTGCGCGGCGCAGAGCAAATTGATGTCGCGGGTGAACTCGTGTCGCACTTCGCGGAAGGTCTTGCGACTGGAAAGAGCGCCTCGGATCTCATTCGCACGTACGGCGACCCGAGTGAAAGTGCGCGCGCCATTCGACGAAGCACCATCGCCAAGCGCGGCGCGTTCGACCGCGCCGCTGGCACAACCGCGCGTTTTGCGTTCATCGGCGGAACCGTGGCTGCGGTCGCGTATTGCACGGCGGCGACGATCCTCTACTTCAAGCAGCCGGTCATCGCGTTCGATGGCGTGCAGGCGATCAATGCGCAGCTTCCGAAGGTGGGGTCTGAAGGCCGCGCGCTTGATGTCTACATCAAGGCGCTCGGTGGTGACGCGGGCATCTATGACGAAGCGCGATTCGCGGGATCTCTCGATCGCATAGAACGATCACTTCCGCTACTCGAGCACGATGCGGCGGCGCGCGAAGAGACACGCGCGGCACTCGCCGAAATCGAAGATGAAATCTCGATCCTCCGCGCGGTGAAAGATCGCCCAGCGCTTGGATTCGAAGTGACGGCGACGGGTTGGCGCGACACCGATGCCGCGCGGTTCTTCCGAGTCGCGACCGACGCCGACATCAGCGATCCTTCGGGCTCCTCCACTTCAAGTTCCCCATTTGCCGGCACGCTCCTGAGTGTGCTTCTGCCGCAACTCAGCGTGCTGCGCACGAGCGCAAGGTTGCTCTGCGCCGACGCTGCGCTTGCGATCGCCGATGGCCGCGTCGACGACTTCATGGCGCCCGAGTGCACGCGCACGCTCGGCGGCCGCACCTGCCGCGGGCCCCAGGTGTGCCTCGCGAGCGCCGGCCTCGTCT
>JAIYCA010000102.1 GCA_027488265.1 Planctomycetaceae bacterium | reverse complement strand
CCGGCGCAGCTGAAAGTTGCAACAACCTCGACGACAACTGCGACGCGCAGATCGACGACGGCTTGACGTTCAACAACTACTACGTCGATACGGACGGTGACGGTTTCGGCGCAGGTGCTGCGACATCGTCGTGCGTGGCCATTGCTGGCAGCGTCACCAACAACACCGACAACTGTCCTTCGGTCGCCAACGCTGATCAGGCCAACTGCGACAACGACGGCTCAGGTAACGCATGCGACAGCGATGATGACAACGATCTTGTGACCGATACCAACGATGCCTTCGCGTGCGATGCTGCGAAGTCGATCGCCGATCGCACGCTTTCGTCGACGCAACTCGCGGCATTCCTTGCAACGGCGTCGGGCGTGCAAGTCGATGCGACATTGATGACGCCGGCGCAACTCGCGGCGGTCGCGAACGGGGCGAGCGCTATCACCAATGGCGGCGTCTTCGGTACGTTCACGGTCACGAGTTCGCTCACGGACGTCCAAATCACGGCACTTCTTGCGAAGGTAGCGACGACACCTGCGTTGACGGGTGGCGCGAACGTCACGGTCGACGCGACCAACATGCAGCCACCGCAACTCGCGGCGGTCGCGGGTGAAATCGACGCAGTGAACACCATCACCGATCTCACGCTCACATCGGCGAGCGCGAACACGGTCATCGCAGCGCTTGTCTCGAAGGCTGGTGTCGGCGAGACCACGATCGTCGCGACGAGCATGAATGCTCTGCAGCTTGCAGCGTCTGTCTCGGGCGTGAACGCTGTGACGATCACTGGAACGGTCATCGTGACCACAGGCCTGACGCCTGCGCAAATTGCTGAAATCACCGACTCGCTCGCACCCACCGGCGTGACGGTGCAGTTCAACACGTCGGGCATGACGTCTGATGAACTCGCGGCGGTCACGCAAGCGCTTCAAGATATTGAAGACAACAACGGCGGCTCAAACCCGTATTGCGACACCATCGACGCGGATGGTGACGGCTACTTCGCAAACGCGTGCTTCGCAGCGGCAGCGGACTGCGGTGACAGTTCGACATCGGTCTTCCCTGGCGCGGCGGAAAACTGTGCGAACATCGCGGTCGACAACGACTGTGACGGTGTGGCGACGGCGGCAGAGGCCTCGGACTCGACGAGTTATTACGTCGACGTCGATGTCGACGGTTACGGTTCGTCGGCAGCGACAGCTGTGAAGTCGTGCACGGCCATTTCAGGCAGCGTCACGAACAACACCGACTGCAATGACGCTTCGAACGCGGTCTATCCAGGTGCGCTTGAACGTTGTGGCGATCTTGCGATCGACAACAATTGCAACGGTTCGACCGCAGAGAGTGAAGCGGCCGACCGCAGCACGTTCTACGCCGACGCCGACAATGACGGCATCGGTGATGCAAACGTCTCCACGGTCGCGTGCTCGGCTCCAGCGGGATACGTCGTCGGCTTCGGCGACCTCTGTCCATCAAACGGTGCGCTGACCTCGCCGGTGACGTATTTCGCCGACGTCGATGGCGACGGATCGGGCAATCCTTCCAGCACGACGTCGGTTTGCAGCGTGACGCCTCCCGCGGGATACGTTGTGAATTCGAACGATCAATGTCCATCGGATGGTGCGAAGACCGCGCCGGGAGTTTGCGGCTGTGGTGTTGCCGACACGGATTCGGACGGTGACGGCACGGCGAACTGTGTCGACTACTGCCCGAATGATCCGGCGAAGATCTCTCCGGGTTCATGCGGCTGTGGTGTCGCAGACAGCGACTTCAACGCGAACAACGTTCCAGACTGCTTGGAGAACGCGCCAATCTTGGCGTTGACTCCATCGGACACCACGCTCATCGCGGGTGAGACCCTCACGGTGCGTGTCTCGGTGTCGGCGATCGGTGTTGTTGCGACTGGCGTGCAGCTTGCGATTCGATTCGATCCGAGCGAAGTCATGCTGTTGTCGGCTGATCCAGCTTCAGGTGCGCCATTCACCGCAGAAGTTGTCAAGGCCATCAACAACACCAATGGCACGTTGCAGTACACGCTCGGCCTTGCGGGTGGAGCGTCGGGTACGGCGGGCTCGGCACAACTCGCCGATCTTCAGTTCATCGTGTTGCCGGGCGCTTCGGTGTGTAACGAAGCGGGTGCGGTGGTTTCGGCGGCCGTGGGTGCGTATACGACCAAGTTCACGACGACCATCAGTCAAGACATCTTGCCAATCGCGCAGCCACTTCCAGCGGTGACGTTGGATGGTCTCGACCCAGTCTTCGCGAATCTGCCGTCGAGTGCTTCGATCGCAAGTGATGCTGGAAGCACGCTCGGTGGAACGATCGTGAATCCTGTCGTCACAGCGAGCGACAACTGTGATGGCACCCTCCCTGTGTCGATCGCGATTACGTATCCGGATGCTTCGACCGCAACGGCGTGGCCTTCGGGCGGTGTCTTCCCACGCGGAATCTCGACGGTGACATGGTCTGCGACGGATGCGCTCGGAAACCTCGCGACAGAGACGCGAACCTTTACGGTTGCAAATCATCAGTTGCTCGATGTGCAAGTCGGCTTCGTGGGTGTGATCGCGGGGAACACCTCGCGCACCATTCGCGTGACGGCTGGTTCGACGGTTGAAGTCCGCTCTGTTGCGTTGACGGGCGCGAATGGATCGATGCAGAGCGTGCAGTTGCCCGTTGCGTCGAGTTACCCATGTGTGGCCGTGAAGAACACGACGCACTCGATCACTGATGCTGTGACGACTTCCATCCTTTCGAATCGCTACAAGGCGTCGGTATCGCTCATCCAAGGCGATTCGAATGACGACGACGTCGTCGACATCACCGACTTCGCCATGTACGTGGGAAGTCGCGGCTCCGGAAAGGCCGTCGACGCGGTATCGAACTTCAACGGCGATACGGTCATCAACACGGTCGACTTCACCTACATCGGCGTGAACTTCTTCAAGTCGGGAGAGGCGTGCGGCGCGTTCAACGGACCGATCGCGCGCGATCGCATCTCGGTGCGTGAGTTGCGTCGTACAGGCTTGGGCGAACTCATCCAAGCCGATCTCAACGGCGACGGCTGGGTCGACCTCGACGACATGCAGCACTACATGCAGTTTGGGGGTCAGTGAGTGTGTGAACGCTGATCAGGCGATCCGCACGATCCGTACGCGTGCGGTCGTCGTGGAAGCACGTGTTGTTTGGCTGGTCACGTTGCGTGCCACGCTGCTTGGCACGTCTCTTGTAGCCCGAGCATGGTTCGCTTCGCCCCCGACGGCGGCGCGAGTGAATTCTGCCATGCATGTTCCCGACTTCACGCGGGGAAGGTGTAGCCAAAGAGCGCGAGTTCACGTGCGCAAATGCGCTCAACGATCGCGCGCGATCTTGGCGTGAAGAGTTGCGCGACGGTCGCGTCCTTTGGGCGAATGCCGGCCTTAAACGTCGGCATGCGCTCGGGTTCCCACGCAACTCCAAGTCGCGCACAGATCGTTGTCATATCGTCCGCCATGCGCTCATGACGAATCGTCGCGTCAAGCGCGAACTTGCCATCGATCACGTACTGTGCCTCATCGGTGTACGGTCCTTCGGCTTCGAGCCAACGTTCGAACTGCGCGCTTTCGGGCAACGTCAGATCGTGCTTCGTTGGGTCTTGCTTGCGGCGGAAGTAGAACGCAGACACGGCCTTCTCAAACGGATTTCGAATCACGCAGAACTTGAAGTACGCGTTCCATGTTGCTTCGCCGACTTCACGTCGAATGTCTGCCGCAGGCATGTGATTCCACCAGCGCACGGGCGTGCCATCACCCGCGCCGCGTCGGCCGATGATGCCTTCCTTGGACTCATGTGCCTCACGTGCGTGACTCTCTGTCCACTCGCCATCTGCCATACAAAAGCGCTCGAAGTAACTTTCGACGCTGGTACCGCCGGTCTTGGCAGTCTTCGTGTAAATGAAACGGAGTCGGTGGCTCACGAGCATGTCGGTGCTTTCACGCAGATTTCAGCGAATCGGCACAGTGAGGACCGGCCGTCCGTTTGTGCCCTCGGGCTTGACCTGCAAGTCGAAGAGATCGCGCAAGAGCGCGAATGCTTGCTTCGTCGTGCGGTCGTCTTCGCGGATGAAGTACCACTGACCCGCGTGCAGCACACTGATGGCGGCATCGTTCGGTGCGCTCGCGGACCGCTCCACGACAAAGACGCTTCGGACGAGTTCGCGCAGACGCTCAGATGTCATGCCCGACTCGAGGCTCGCAAACGCATCGGAGGCGTTTGTTGCGCGAGGAGGCGGGGGCGTTGTGTTGTCGCGGCGATCAACGCCGAGCGAGAGCAGCCGCAAGACCGCCGAAAGTGAACGCGTTCGAACCGTCAGGAACTCGCCGGGGATTCGCTCCTCGATACCAACGAGCTTCCAATCGCGTGCGACCGGCTCAACGCCGATGATCTCGCAGAACTCGCAGCCGCTTGGGTCGTTCTCGATGCCGTCATACGTCGTCAAGACTGGCACGCGTTCAATCGAGACGAAGTCGTAGCCCTTTCCATCTTCGCGGAGTTCGAGCACTGAGTTGTCGGTGCGCGCCGACATGATCGACGCGAGCGTAACCGACTCTTTGGGGATCGGCTCCCAGTTCCAAACGACGGGCACGCGCACCAAACTCAGTGAGATCAGTCCTCGACGCTGCAGGTCGGAGAGGAGAATGATCGCGCGAGCGAAGCTTGCGTCGGCTGTCACGATGCCATCGCGCACATTGACATCGAACGACTGCACCGATTGAAAGCGCTCGCAGGCGAGGAAAAGAATCCATGACATCGGATACCCCGCGCTCACGAGGTGCTCCATGCTCTCGACTGGAATCGGAGCCATCATTTCGTTTGCGAGTTGTTCGCCTTGGCGCGGCACGAAAGTGAGCGTGGGGGTGTATGAAAAACCGGCGTCTGCCGACGCGCCTTCAAACGCGAGACCTTGGAAATTTGCACTTGTTCCAACGCTCGCGCGATACGTCGTCGAGGTGTTGATCTGTGTGACCGACACCCACTGTGTTGGTTCATCGTGCGCCAATCGCACAAGATTCAGCAACATCTGTCGATCCATCGCTTCGGCGACAGCCGTGTTGAAGGCAGCGTGGTCGTTTTCGAGTTGCTTGCCTGCCAGTTGGCTGCAGCCAGTACTCGCGAGCGCGAATCCGATGCAGAGCATCGGGGCGAGAAAACTCTCAACGGAAGGCAATCGCATCATGCCAATGTAACGTCTGGCGCGGAGCGATACCCGCCGCTATACCTGCCGCCATACCCACGACTCGCTCGGTCGTTGAGCGCACGTTCTATGTTTGAAATCACCACGAAAAAGGCCTCGGACAGGAGTCCGAGGCCTTCAGTTTGATAGATCGAGTTGATAAATCGAATCGATCGTTTGAGTCGAGCGTTCCGTCAAATCAGTACGTCACGGCGCCGAATCGGCCGAGGATGATTCCAAGGTCGTTCGCATCGACCGCGCCGTCATTGTTGAGATCGCCGACGAGTGGATTCGCAATGCCCCACCATCCGATGAGGATGCTGACATCTTGCTGGTCGATGGTGCCGTTGAGGTTGAGGTCACCCATCTTGTACTCGCACACGTCGAGGATTTGGTCGTTGTCCCAATCCATCGCGCCACCGGAGATCTCGGTCGCGTCGGGCGTGCCGTTCGAATTGCAGTCAAGCGCGGTCATCGCTGCGATGAACGGGATGTACGGCTTGATGGGTTCTTCCGTGTAGGTATTGATTTCCGCGATCGTGGACTCTGTCGGCTCTGGAACCCACGTGTTGGTGGCTTCGACCTTGCGTTCAACCTTCGGAGCAGTGACCGTCTTCGTGACGGTGTTGGTCACCGCGGTGACGCGACGCTTCGAGCCAGTGGCGGAGAGCGGGGCAGTGTCGGCGGTTGCGATGGTGGCAACGGTTGCCGTCACGAGTGCTGCAGCAATGGCGACAGACTTGGGGTTCTTGAGCGACTGTGTCATGAAATGTGTCTCCAGATGGGAGTTTTCAGCGGAGTGAGCCGTGCGACGACCCAATCGCACCGCGCTCCGCCAGTTGTTGGCAGATCGTTTCTGTCGACGTGTGGGTCTTCGATCCGGCTCAATAACCACCTTGGG
>JAIYCA010000158.1 GCA_027488265.1 Planctomycetaceae bacterium | reverse complement strand
TGAAATCGAAGGCGAAATGGGCGATTCGGTCGTTGGTCTCCAAGCGCGATTGATGTCGCAAGCCATGCGCAAACTCACCGGTGCGATTGCGAAGAGCGAGTGCATCGTGATCTTCATCAACCAGTTGCGCGAGAAGATCGGCGTCATGTTCGGGTCACCCGAGACGACAACCGGCGGTAAGGCGCTCAAGTTCTACGCATCCGTTCGCATCGACATTCGTCGTATCGGCGCAATCAAGGACGGTGACAAGAACGTTGGTAACCGAGTGCGCGCGAAGGTTGTCAAGAACAAGATTGCTCCGCCGTTCCGTGAGGCAGAGTTCGACATCATGTTCAGCGAAGGTATTTCCACGACAGGCGATCTTGTCGACCTTGCATCGGAAGATGGGATCATCGAGAAGGCGGGCGCGTGGTTCAGTTACAAGGGCACGCGTATTGGCCAAGGCCGTGAAAATGCGAAGGCATTCATCAAGGACAATCCAGCGATGTTTGCGGATATCCGTCAGCGTGTCGTTGAGAAGCGACTTGCTGCCGCGAACGAGGCACTCAAGGGCAAGAGCGCTTCGCCGAAGGGGGGCAGCGATGAAGATGAGGATGAGGACGAGTGAAGAGCGGGGGTGACGCGACGTGCGTCCGGAGGTCTCACCCCTGGGCTCTAGTCCCTTAGCCTCTGTTCTTGAGTCTCTGTTCTTGAGTCTCTGTTCTTGAGTCTTTAGGCTCAAGTCCTCGGCGCGAAATCCGAGCCCGCGTCTCCTTGCCGTGTCGGAGCGGCATGTGAGAGTTGGATGTCGGTCACAAATCTGTCAGGGACATGTTGAGTCATCCCGTGCGTCACGTTGAATGACACGAAGGATGTCTCCTGTCCCGATCACAGTCCATTCGCGTAGCGCAGGTGGGGCGATGAGTCGATCTCGTCGCTCCGCCTGCGTTTTTGTGCGGGCGGACAGTACAAGCGGTTGGTGCGGGTCAGTCGCTGTACGGTTGAAGATCAAGGAACTCCCCCGTACACTTACGACCCCGCACGCGGTCGTGGCGGAATGGCAGACGCGCTAGTTTCAGGTACTAGTGGGGCAACCCGTGGAGGTTCAAGTCCTCTCGACCGCATGAAGCCGTGGACCCGAAAGGGTCCGCGGTTGTTTTTGGGGTTGGTTAGACGAGTCGGTTCGTCGGCCGATTCACTCGGCCGACGCAGGCCAGAGCGAGGGTTGGCGCGCGTGTTCGTGCGCCTTCGGCTCGAGGATCTATGCTGCCGGCCATGGCCGAATCGCTCACGACCGACGACCTTCTCTTTGTCAGTTTCTCGAGCAAAGTCTTCGCGCTCCACCGTGGCAATGGCTCTGTCGTGTGGAAATGGAAGGCACCGAAGGGCACCGGACTTGTCACGCTGTTGCCTGACGGCGATCGAATCTTCGCGTCGTGTCAGGGTTACACGTGGGCACTCGACCCTTGCAATGGGACAGCATTGTGGTTCCAAGAGTTAAAAGGCGAGGGGATGGGAACTGCGATGCTCGCCACGATGCGAGGCGCAAGTCCTGTTCCCCCAGTCGACGACGAGGAACGCACGAGTAAAAGTGCGGACTGAAGTTGCGTTAGGAAACAGCCGCGGAGGTTGAACTACGAAGCCTGTCAATCGCAACGATCACACGGCAACTCGCCTCCGTGATCTCTGATTCTGTCGTTTCTCGTGAGAGGCTGAAGCGAATCGATCCGTGTGCGATGTCTGGCGCGACACCCATCGCCAGCAGTACAGGCGATGGATCGAGGGATCCAGACGAACACGCCGCACCTGCCGATGCATCGACGCCGCGCTCAGAGAGCAAGAGGAGAATCGCTTCTGCCTCGAGGCGCACGAATCCCAAGTTGGTCGTGTTCCAAAGTCGGTGTGAACCCGCGCCGTGCACAACCGCGCCGGTCGCCTCGCACACCGCGCGTTCAAATTGATCGCGGAGCTCGGAGCCGAGCCGCGCGCCCTCGCTCGAGAGCCAGGTACGCGCAAGCTCCGCTGCAACACCCATGCCCGCGATGGCGGCGACATTCTCAGTGCCGCCTCGACGCTCGCGCTCTTGAGGCCCCCCGATCGACTGAGGCTCGCACCGAATCGTTCGTCGGACGTAGAGGGCGCCGACACCCTTCGGGCCATGAAACTTGTGCGCAGCGAAACTCGCAAGATCTACTTGAAGTGCCGCGAGATCAGTCGGCATCTTTCCGATCCACTGCGTCGCGTCGGTGTGGAAACGCACGCCATGTTCGCGACAAAGTGCCCCAAACTTTGCGATGTCGGTGATGGCACCTGTTTCGTTGTTCGCCCACATGAGGCTTACGAGCGCAATCTCATGCGCGCGAAGCCGTAGGAGTTCATCCAATGCCGCGGGATCAGGGGTGCCTGGTTGACCCTGATTCGCCGCGAGCCAAACAACCTCGCCGCCGCGTTTCTCGTAGAGCTGCGCGAACTCCCGCACGGCACTGTGTTCAAACGCGGTGGTGACGAGCACGCGGCGGGATGGCTGCGATGTCGCGAAGTACTCAAGCGTCCCGCGCATCGCGAGATTCGCGCCTTCCGTTCCGCCCGAGGTAAAGACAATCTCACGATCTTGGCAACCGACGAGTTGCGCGACTGACTCGCGCGCGAGTTCCACCGCGCGCTTCGCCTCGCCACCCGATCGATGCACACTGGAAGGATTCGCCCACGTCTCTCGCATCACGCGTGCGACCGCCTCAACGACTTCCGGCGCGGGGCGCGTCGTTGCGTTCGAGTCGAGATAGAGGCGGGGGGGCAACATCGTCGAAGTTCGTCACTTCGTCGGCGAGGCCGCGCCGCTTGATCCCGCGGCCGCGCCACTCGATCCTGTCTCTTCCGACTCATTCACTTGCGACTGCTTCGCGTCGAGCAGGCGACGTTGGCGCGCTGCCATCCGTTGCATTTCGCGCTGTTCCTTCTTCTGCCACGCTGCGATTTGCGCCGGTGTCATTCCAGCGATCGGTGGCTTCGAAGCATCCGAAGAGTGCAATTGCCTCAGCGCGTCGTACTGGCTCGCGTGGTACTCATCGAGCGACTCCTGTTGGTACGTGAACGCGTCGTAGGGCGTCAGGGGAGTCGCAGGCGACACAGGAACCGCAGCCGAGTTCGGAAGCGCAGGCGGCGCAGGCTGAACCGGAGTCAGCGTGGGTGCCGAGGTTGCGCGGTCGACCGATTGCGCACGTGGAATCGGTGCGGATCGTGCGATCGGCATCGCGCGCTGCACTGGCTGAGCCGGAGGATTGACGAGGAACCGCGAACCAGGCGCCGGCGGAGTTCCATCGATGAACGGCGCATAGACATAGAGCACGCCATCCGTCACGCGTCCAGAACCCATCTGTGAACGTGTCGTGACCCACGTGATCGGCGGGCCCTTCGCAGTCCGTCCTCGATCTGCAGCGAGCGAGGCAAGAAGCCCGTTCACGTCCGCTGGGCCCAGGCACTGGGTTGCTTCCAAGAGATTCGCGTTGCGTGGTTCGGGGAAGCGATGTGCCGTGGCACCGTCTGGTTGATGCGCCCACGAACCCCACGTTCCGTGAAGATCGCGCGACATCAATTCTTGTTCTGCGACAGAGAAATTGCTCGTCGTCATCACGCGATTCGAAGGCACGAAGATCCACGCCCACGGTGGCTGTGGACATGGGCCAGACTGCGTGTTCCCAAGCGTCGCGATCTGCGGTGCCCAACCGACGACGCCGTTCGTCGCACGCCACGACACAGGTGCCGCTGACCATTCGTTGCCCGGAACCCAGAGCCAGCCACGGTCCTGATCGAAGGTCCAACTGCCGTAGTGTTCGGCGGCCCATCCGAAGGGGAGACCCGAGCGCCAGTAGGGAGTGCCGTTCTGGGTGATGATCCATTCGCCGACGGAGAATGGTTGCCACCACGGCTGCACGTCGTGTGGCTGCCAGACCCAGCCAAACCGTGGGTGAGAGAACCACTGGCCGTAAGCGAGCAGTGACTGCATCAACTGCTGGCAAGTGGTTGTGCTGCGCGAACCGCGCTCCTGCGGGTTGTATGGAACCTGCTGGACCTCTTGCTGCGAGGCCCCAACAGGGAGCGCAGCAGCGGTGTGGAAAAGGGTGCCGGAAGTGGCGAGCCCAAGTGCGAGTGATGCGACGAATGTCGTAGACATAGTTCCACTATACCCCGCGACACTCCGCGCGGTTCGAAGTTCAGGTCTGTCGCGCGAGGCATGCGCGACCTTCTTCAATGAGTCCGCCGCAACAATCCGGGCAAATGCTTGATGGTCAGCGCGCGCGCCATGCTCGGTAGCGAGCGATCAGCCCTTGCGTCGAACCATCGTGCGATGGCTTCGGCGCGGCCCCGACCAACTCGGGAATGATCCGCTTCGCGAGCACCTTGCCGAGCTCAACGCCCCATTGGTCGAAGCTGTTGACGCGCCAAATCGAGCCCTGCACAAAGACCTTGTGTTCGTAGAGCGCGATGATGCGACCGAGCATGCGCGGCGAGAGTTTCTCGCAAAGCAACGTGTTGGTCGGGCGATTTCCGGGGAACGTTCGGTGGGGGACAAGCCACTCGGGCGTGCCTTCCGCGCGTACTTCTGCGGGCGTCTTTCCGAAGGCGAGTGCTTCGCCTTGTGCGAAAATGTTCGCAAGCAGAATGTCGTGATGGCTCGGCGATTTCGCATCGCCGCCGCCGATTTCATGGAGCGGCTTTGCGAAGGCGATGAGGTCGCAGGGGACGGGCGAAGTTCCCTGATGGATCATCTGATAGAAGGCGTGCTGTCCGTTCGTCCCAGGCTCGCCCCAGATGACTGGGCTCGTTTGCCATCGACACGGGGTTCCGTCGAGTTGAACGCGCTTGCCGTTCGACTCCATCTCAAGTTGCTGGAAGTACGCGCTGAGTCGATGCAGATACTGGCAGTAGGGGAGCACGGCGACCGTCTCGCAACCGAGGAAGTCGCGATTCCAAATGCCGATGAGTGCGAGGAGATAGGGGAGATTCTTCTTCGGCGGCGCGGTGCGGAAGTGCTCGTCCATGTCGTGGAAACCCGCGAGCAACTCGCGGAAGTTCTCCGGTCCGATCGCAACCATCGTCGAGAGGCCGATCGCCGAATCCATCGAATAGCGACCGCCGACCCAATCCCAGAATCCAAACATGTTCGCGGTGTCGATCCCGAACTTCGAGACCTCCGCGGCGTTCGTCGATACCGCGACGAAGTGCTTCGCAACCGCCGCGGGATCCTTCAGTTTCGCCAACGCCCATGCGCGCGCAGACTGCGCGTTCGTCATGGTTTCGATGGTCGTAAAGGTCTTTGAACTCACGACGAAAAGCGTCTCCTCGGGATTGAGGTCGCGCGTCTTCTCGTAGAAATCCTCGCCGTCGATGTTCGAGATGTAGCGGCACTCGATGCCGCGCTCGGTGAAGTCCTTGAGCGCTTCGTATGCCATCACTGGGCCGAGATCCGAGCCGCCGATACCGATGTTGACGACGGTGCGAATGCGCTTCCCGGTGTGTCCGCGCCATGAGCCGCTGCGCACGGAGGTCGCGAATCGCTCCATCCGCTCGAGCACTTCATGGACATCGGGGACGACGTTGTGCCCGTCAACCTTGATTGTCGCACCCTTCGGTGCGCGGAGCGCCACATGCAAGACCGCGCGATCTTCGGTGACGTTGATGTGGTTGCCCGCGAACATCGCCTTCGCGTGTTTCGCGACGCCACACTCCGACGCGAGCGCGAAGAGTGCATCGAGGATCTCGCCATCGATGAGATTCTTCGAGTAATCGAGATGCATACCGAGCGCTTCGAACGCGAACTTTCGGCCGCGGGCGCGATCCTTCGCGAAGGACTGCCGGAGGTCCATCGACGCGCCCTTTTTGGCGAGCTTCTCGAGTCGCTTCCATGCCTTGGTGCTGTCAGGTGCAACGTGCCACGCGGGAAGAACCGGAGCGGGGTGCGGATTGGTCGCGCCGGATGCCTTCGCAGCGGTTGTCTTGCTCGTCTTGCGGGAAACGGTCTTCTTCGAGGAGGAGGAGCGCTTGGGAGAGGTCTTTGCGGTGGAGCTTTTCTTGGCAGCCATAGGACGGGTTGTATCGGCAGATTGACCTCGCGTGTGGGAGGGGAACATGCCTGAGACCGTCCTGCCGAGAGAAAGGACTTTGGGTCTTGATCATCCCCACCAGTCCTCATGCGGAATTGCTAGTGTGCCGAAAGACCGTCTCGCGACGCTGATCCCCGCCTCTCGGAACTCATTCATGACCGCCACTTTGCCCACCGCCCGTCTTGCCGCCCTCGGACAGTCGCTCTGGCTCGACAACATCACTCGCACGCTGCTCGATTCGGGCACGCTTGCGCGGTACATCCGCGACCTCTCGGTGACGGGGCTCACCTCGAACCCCACGATTTTCGAGAAAGCGATTGGCTCGGGCAATGCGTACGACACGCAGGTTGCAGAACTGGCGGCGAAGGGTCTCGCGACGGAAGAGATCTTCTTCGCATGCGCGATCAGTGACCTGACGCGCGCGGCCGACCTCTTCGCCGATGTGCACGCGCGCACGAAGGGTATCGATGGATGGGTTTCGCTTGAGGTTTCGCCACTTCTTGCGAACGACACCGCAGGTACCGTCGCGCAAGCCGTCGAACTCCATAAGCGCGCGGGTCGCGCGAACCTCTACATCAAGGTTCCGGGCACTCCGGAAGGTTGCCCCGCGATCGAAGAACTCATCTTCCGCGGTGTTCCGATCAACGTCACGCTGCTCTTCTCGCGCGAACACTATCTCGCCTGCGCTGAAGCCTACACGCGCGGCATCGAACGCCGAGTGGCCGCGGGTCTCTCGCCAGTCGTGTCGTCGGTCGCGAGCGTCTTCATCTCGCGATGGGATCGCGCGACGGGCAAGGCGTTGCCAGCGTCGTTGCAGAACACGGTTGGTATCGCGATGGCAGGTCGCGTTCTGAAGGCCGCGCTCGATTTCCACGCGACGCCGCGTTGGAAAGCACTTGCCGCAAAGGGCGCCGTTGAGCAGCGCGTACTCTGGGCATCAACGGGTACGAAGGATCCGGCGCTTTCCCCGAGCCTCTACTGCGATGTGCTCGGTGCACCGAACACCGTCAACACCATTCCTGAAGAGACGCTGCTCGCGGTCGCTGAAAAGGGCAATCCGCAGGCTGCGATGGCGTCCGACGGTGTCGCCGCAGAGAAAACCTTGGCGGCGGCGACTGCTGCCGGCGTCGATCTTGCGAAGGTCGCGGAGACCTTGCAGATCGAAGGTCGCGATTCCTTTAACAAGAGTTGGGCAGATCTCCTCGCGAAGATCGGTTCGAAACGCGAAGCATTGTCGGCCGCACGCTGAACGACGGACTGCATCATGCAATCGACCGGATCCTCGACGAACTTCCTCGATGAACTCTACTGGCGCGGGCTTCTGCACCAGACGACATCGCCTGAACTCGCGGCGCACCTCGCCTCGGGCGTGCGCGCGGGCTACGCGGGGTTCGACCCGACCTCCGACAGCCTCACGATCGGCAACTTCATTCCGATCAAGCTGCTCGCGCACTTCCAGCGCGCGGGCCATCGCCCGATCGTGGTGTCGGGCGGCGGCACGGGCCTGATCGGCGACCCGAGCGGCAAGAGCGCCGAGCGGCAGCTGCAGACCCGCGAGATGGTCGAGCACAATGTCCGCAGCCAGCAGCGGATCTTCGACCGCTTCCTCGACTTCTCGGGGCCGCGCGCGGCCAAGATCGTCAACAATGTCGACTGGCTGAGCGGCGTGTCGTACCTCGACATGCTGCGCGACATCGGCAAGCACTTCAGCGTGAACCAGATGATCGCGCGCGACAGCGTGTCCAGCCGGCTCGAGGGCCGCGAGCAGGGCATCAGCTACACCGAGTTCAGCTACATGATCCTGCAGGCCTACGACTTCCTGCACCTCTACCGGACCGCGGGCTGCACCGTGCAGCTTGGCGGTGCGGACCAGTGGGGCAACATCGTGAGCGGCATCGACCTGGTGCGCCGCATGGAGCAGGGCGAGGCGTACGGGATCACCAACCCGCTGGTGACCAAGTCCGACGGCACCAAGTTCGGCAAGAGCGAGAAGGGCGCGGTGTGGCTGACCGCGGACCGCACCAGCCCGTTCCGCTTCCACCAGTTCTGGCTCAACACCGCGGATGCCGACATCGCCCGGTTCCTGCGCTGGTTCACGTTCCTCCCGCGCGAGCGAGTCGAGGAGCTCGAGCGCGCGGCGGCGGAGCGCCCCCAGGAGCGCGAGGCGCAGCGCGTGCTCGCGAACGAGATGACGGAGCTGTTCCACGGACCCAGCGAGCGCGCGAACGCCGAGGCCGCCGGGAAGGCGCTCTTCGCCGGGGAGGTGGCGTCGCTCGACGCGCGCACGCTCGAGGAGGTGGCCGAGGACCTGCCGTGCACCGTGCTCGAGCCAGGTGAGCTCGGCGGCGACGGCATCGCGGTGCTCGACCTCCTGCCGAGGACGACGCTCGCGGCCAGCAAGCGCGAGGCGCGCGACTTCCTCGCCGCCGGCGCGGTGATGGTCAACGGCTCCAAGGCCTCGGCCGACGCACGGCTCACGCCGAAGGACCTGCTGCACGGGCGCGTGGCGCTGCTGCGGCGCGGCAAGAAGAACTGGCACGCGGTCCGCCCCGGCTGACGCGGGTCAGGGAACGCGCGGTCAGGGGTTCGTGGCGGGGTTCCGGGGCAGCACGCGCAGCCGGACCGACGGCGGAGCGCCTGCATCGGCGCCTTCCGCCGGGAGCACGCTGACCCCGTCCGGAAGCCGCCAGAACGTCACCGGGTACTCCGCCGTGCCGACGCGCACCGGTCCGGCACCGAGGTCGATCACCGCCGACGGGCTGAACTTGCCGCCGGCGATCGACTCGATCGCGGCGCGAGGGCCCGTGAGCATGACGTCGCGGATCGCGTCGCTGCCCGCTTCGGGAGTGACCTCCCAGCGGTCCGCGGCCGCGGGGTCGATCGCGATCCGCACCGGGACCCGCGCCACGCGGAGCTCCGCCGTGGTGGCCACGAGCTCGAACTCGACGACCGCCCTCGGCGGCACGATGCGGCACTGTTCCCTCCACCGTGCGAGCGACTCGGGGAGGCGGAGCTCGACGTCGATGCGCTGCGGCTTGCCGGGGACGAGGTTCCGCGTGTCGACGGCGGCATCGACCTGCAGCGACGCGATCGACTGCCGCGCCGCGGCCGGCAGCGTGACGGCGACCACGGACGGTTCCGCGACGACGCCGCCGCTCACCGCCGCGTTCGGCAGGCTCGTCACCACGGGCACCTGCTCGGTGACGAGCGAGCCGGTTTCGTAGCGCAGCGACTCCGGCCGGACGCGGAGCACCTCCGCGCCGGTGGCGGCGATGGTCGAGTTGTTCGAGAGCACCTCGCGAAGCGCCGCGACGACCTGGCCGTCCGAAGAGGGGAGCCCGGCGCCGCCGATCGCCAGCTGCAGCCCCGTGCGGAGCGCGTCCTCGACCGCCTCGATCGAGCGGCGCGAGCCGCGCAGCTCGACGGCGACCTGCACGGCGCTCGAGGGGTCCACCCACTGCTCGCGGGGGTCCGAGGGCGTCAGCCGCACCGTGCCCGCGACGGTCGCCGACTCGCGCGTGCGGTCGTTCGCGTACGCCCAGATGAGGAGCGCGATGATCGCCGCGGCGAGCGCGTTGAGGAAGTCCGACCGCAGGGTTCTCCGCGGGTTCGCGCTCATGCGTGCACCGCGCCTTCCGTGCCGGAGCCGTCGGATTCCGCGGTGAGCGCCGATCGCAGCGCCGCCGCGAAGTCGTCGTAGGCGATCGGCTCGCTCAGCCCGCCGTCGCTTGCGATGCGGATCGCGCCCGTCTGCTCGCTGACCACGACGACGACCGCGTCGGTCTCGACCGTCGCGCCGACCGCCGCCTGGTGGCGGGAGCCGAGGCGGGGCGGCACCGCGCTCGCGTCGGCGATCGGCAGCTGCACGTTCGCGGCCGCGATCCGGTTGCCGCTCACGACGACCGCGAGGTCGTGGAGCGGGCTGTTCGGCCAGAAGATGGACTCGAGGAGCCGGGCCGACACCGCGGAGTCGATCGGCACGCCGGTGCGGACCATGTCCGCGAGCGGCACGCTTCGTTCCACCACGATCAGCGCGCCGAACTGGTTCCGGCTGAGGAACTCGACGGCCTCGTCGATCGCGGGCACCGCCTCCGTGAGCTGCACGCGGCCCCGACCGAGCCACCTCGACTGCCCGAGGCGCATCAGCGCCTGGCGCAGCTCGGGCTGGAAGACCACGACCAGCGCGATGGCGAGCGTCCCGGCGAGGGCCTCGGCCACGAAGCGCAGGCGCGCGAAGGTCTCGCTCCCGGATCCGCCGAGGCGGAGCGCGAGGATCACCGCCGCGAGGATCACGATGACGCCCTTCAGGACGCCGGCGCCCCGGGTTCCCCGGAGGAACCGCAGCATCAGGAAGACCGCCGCCCAGATGACCGCGAGCTCGACCGCGATCGCGACCGGCTCGTTGCCGCGGAAGACCTGTCCCAGGCGATCCAGCATCGGCGCCGAGTATAGGTGGCGGTCGACGCGTCCGCGCCGCACTACGATGCGCCGCGATGTCACGCGCACCCGGTTCGTTCCAGCTTGGCCGCTTCACCGCCTCCTGCGCCGCCGACGGCCGCGCGCTCGTCCCGGGCGAACCGATCGTGGCGACCCTGTGCGATGGGCCCGTCGGCGACGAGAGCGGGCACGGGATCGTGCGGCGCGACTTC
Organism: Planctomycetaceae bacterium; assembly: GCA_027488265.1. Taxonomy (GTDB): domain Bacteria; phylum Planctomycetota; class Phycisphaerae; order Phycisphaerales; family SM1A02; genus QWPT01. The sequence goes on along the minus strand of JAIYCA010000158.1, from coordinate 2,145 downwards.
TCGCTCGAGGCGTGGAACTCGGGGAAGCGTCCCGAGTCGCTGGTCTGCTTCTGGCGCACCACCGCGCCGGAGGGGGACCAGAAGCGCCGGCTGCTCGTCGACGACGACACGCTGCTCGAGCTCTTCGACCGCCTCGAGGGCGACGAGCGGCCGCAGCGCATCGCGTACCGCTGGCTGATGTGCCTCATCCTCCTCCGCAAGCGCATGCTCCGGCAGGTCCGGATCGAGCGCGGCGACGACGCCGAGTGGTGGCTGGTCCAGAAGCGCGGCATGGACGAGACGATCCCGCCGATCCGCGTGCTCAACCCGCGCATCCGCGACGAGGACCTCCAGGAGCTCTCCGAGCACCTCGGCGAGGTGATGCAGAGCGAGCTGTGAGCGCGGTGCGCACGACCTGCCTCGCGACGGCCGCCGCGGCCTCGCTCGCCGCGTGCGGTCCCGGCGCGCCGCGCGTGGAGCAGCCTTCCGCGGTGGCCCTCGTCTCGGAGGTTCCCGCTGCAGCCGCCATCGCCGACGCGGAGCGCTCGCGCGTGGGCACGCTCGCGCTGCTGCACGCGCGAGGCGTCGCGGAGCTGCGCTGGGCGGATTCCTCGGGCGATCACTTCGAGCAGGGCGACGCCGACGTGCGCTGGCTGCGCGGCGCGGGGATCGCCGTCAGCGTGTCGAAGCTCGGCGACCGGCACGCGTGGATCGGCACGGACGGCACGAGGTGGTGGCGGTTCGAGCCGAAGGCCGAGCCCTCGCGGCTCGTCTGGGGGCGCGTCGGCGGCGGGTCCGTCTCGGGCGGTACGCCGAGCCCGCGCGCGCTCGGGCTCGCGCCGCTCCTGCCGCGCGACGGTGCGCGGCCGGAACTGCGCGGCGGCGTCGTGTGGGTCGAGCTCGAGCCCGAGGGATCCTCGCGCATGGAGGCCGGCTTCGACCGTCGGTCGCTCGCGCCGCTCGAGGTCCGCACCATCGGTTCGGACGGCCGCGAGATCCACGTCGCGTTCGAGGGGTTCCTCGCCGTCGAGACGCCCGGATCCGCCGAGGGAGCGTGGCCCCGCATTCCGCGCCGGACGCGGGCGACCCTGGCGGGCACCGAGTCCTCGCTCGTCGTCGCCGTCGACTCGGCGCGCGCGGACGCCGCGGCCGCCGATCGGCCCGCGCTCTACGACCTCGAGGCGCTCCGCGCGCGGTTCGCGCCCGCGTCGGTCGAGGAGCAGCCGTGATTCAGGCGGCGTTCGTCGCTGCGATCGTCTCGTGCCTCGCGGCAACCGCGACGTCGACCCCCTCGCGCGCGGAGGCGCGTCCGCTCGTCGCCGCCAGCGACGGCGTCCATGCGTGGATGGTCGTGGAGCGAACGCGCGCCGCCGGCACGGAGCACGTGCTGCTCCACCACGCGGAGCCGATGGGATGCGACTGCGTGCACGAGGCGTTCGTCCTGCCCGAGCGACCGGAGGCCCTTGCGGCCGCCGAGGATCGGGTGTGGATCGTGATGCCCGCGGGTCCCGCGGGCCGCCGCGACGTGTAATCGCTCTCCGTGCAGCGGAACCCGGCGACGGGCGCCTACTACTCGCTTCCCCCGGGGAGGCTCGAGATTCATCCCAGCCTGCCTGCGGGAGGAGAGCTCCTCTCCGCGAGCGTCCGCGGCGGGACGCTCGAGGTCCGTCGATCGGGCGCGAAGCCGGAGGCACTCGGTGCATCGGGATGGATCGATGCGTCCGATTCCGGCGCCGAGTCGCCGGATCCGCCGTTCTCCGTGTCGGTGCCGGGAGCCGCGCGACGCGCGAGACTCGTGCGGCTCGACTCCGGGATGCGTGCCATCGAGTACGTGACCGGCTCGGGCGTCGTCCGGCTCGCGGAGTTCGAGGCTCCCTCGCGCGCGTTCGCGGTCCTCGGCGTGGGCGATCGGTTCGGCATCTTCGTCCCGACCGGGGAGGGCGGGGCTGCCGTACGGTGGGTCGATCCCGTCGACGGCACGGTGGCTCCCCAGCAGGTGCTCGAGCCGCAGCCGGCCGACGCCACCACGTGGGTCTGCCTGCCGGTGCTCGCCGTCATGGCTGCCGGTGCCTTCGCGGGCCTCGCGGCGCGGCGCTTCTTGCGCCTCAAGTCGTCCGTTGCCGAACGCCGATGACCCGCGGGGCGGATGGATCCGCCGGAACGAGG
>JAIYCA010000085.1 GCA_027488265.1 Planctomycetaceae bacterium | reverse complement strand
GTCGCGATGAATGCGACGACAAGCGGCCACGCGACGACGTTCAGCACCATGAGCGCGGTGCCGGTCTTCTCGATGTCGGCGCGCAGCGAGCGCTGCACTTCGCGGAGTTTCTTGCGCGCGTCGATCTGCGTCGACTCGAGCTTCTTGAGTTCTTCGACTTGCTCAGGCGTGAGGACAAGCATGCCGCTCGCATCGACGCCCGCGCCGGCGCCGCCGCGCTCACGCTGCAGTTCGTTGATGCGCATCTCTGACTTCTTGATCTCGTCCTCGAGTTGCTGCTCCTCGACGAGGTAACGGCTTTCAGCATCTTTGCGGAGTTGTTCGACGCGATCGAAGGGCCGCTGGTAGCGACCGCGCGATTTCAGCCCCGACAGCATGCGATCGCCGGTCGCCTGCTCAAGCGCGTTGAAGACGAAGAGGCCGTTGTCGGCGATTTGCTTCGCTTCGCCCGACTGCGGATCGACCGAGAGCCACGTCGTGTCGTCCATCACCATGTCGGCGTCGGCGACGAGAAGAATGTTCGCGTTGCCCTTCGCGCGCGTGGGGGCTGCGCCGTCGCCGGTAGCGGTCGGATATGCGCTCTCGATCTCGCCCTTGATGCGCACGGCGATCGCGACGGGCGTACCGAGACTCTTGAAGTCGCGCACGAGGCGATCGACCTCGCCGAAGAAGCCGAGCTTCAGCGTCTGAATCATCTGCACGTCTTTCGTACTTGAGATGACGGGCTCGACTGTTGTTGTGGCGGCTGGCGACTTCACGATCGCGCCCGCGCCCTTCAAATTCATCTGCGCGAGCGGCGCAGTGACGGGGTCTTCCGCGTTGAGCGCTTCTTTGCGCATCGAAAGCCACGCGGGGTGCGACATCTCCATGACTTGTCCGCCCTGCGTGCGGTACATGATGCGCGTCGCGTAGCCCAAGTCGGCGACGGCGTTTTCTTTGTCGATGTTGACTCCCCATTGCGCCAGCAGCGGGCCGAGGTCGTAGGTCGTGCCCGCGCCCGTCGAGCCGAAATCCATGTTGCGCGCCTCGGGATCGGCCTCGCACCACGGATCGGCGAAGATCACGAGCGGCTTTCCTGACACGGCCCACGCATCGATCGTCTTCAGCGCGTCTTCTGAAAGCATGCGCGGCTGAATCACGACAAGCGCCGTTGCATCGGGCGGAATCTCGGGCTTTGTTTTGTCGAGCCGCTTCACGTCGTAGAGGAGATCGAGTTGCTGGAAGAGGATGTTCTTTCCGCCCTGCGCCATTGGATTGCGCGGGTTGAATGGCTTCTCTTCAGGAATCGTCGAGAGCACGGCGACCACCGACTTCTTGTCGCGGCCGACCGAAAGAATGCGCCGCGCGATCTCGTATTCGAGGAACGCTTCTTGTGCTGGGTCGAGGAACGGAATCGACTCGACCTTGTCGGTTGGGCCGCGCACGGCGAGGCCAAACATGAGAACGCGACCCGTCGTGTCGAGTGTCTTCGGCGCGATACCCGCGGCGCGCGCCATGTCTTCGGTTTCGCTGAAGGGCTCGGGATCGATCACGCGCAGGTCGAGCATGCCGCCGCTCGAACCCGCGATTTCCTCGAGGAATTCCTGCACGCGCTGCGCGTACGCGCGCACGCTGGGGAGGTCGGCGCCCTGCTCGCGCGTCCAGTAGAAGTCGAGCTTGACTGGCTCGGGCAACGAACGAATGAGCTCGTTCACGCCCGGCGAAATCGTGTAGAGCTTCTCCTCGGTCACATCGATGCGCGCGCCGCGCAGGACGAACCACGCGGCGGTATTCGTCGCGACGAGTGCGACGAGGATGCCGACGGTTGCAAGCAGTGTGGAGCGTCGCTTGTCAGAAACTGCCATGGTGAGATTCCTTCTGCGAACGGTCGTTTAGGGTCTGTCTGACGGATCACCGAAGCCCAAAGATTCGCGCGGCGCCAGGCTGGCAAGGAGGCAAGACGAAGCTGTATCCGCAGCGATACAGCGAGTCGAAGTCGACGCGGCCAGCCGGGATGTCGCGTGGATCGACGGCCGGGGATCCATCAGACAGAGCCTAGTCCGACTTCTTCCAATCGATCGCGAAGACGTTGAGTACGAGGAATGCGGCCATCACAAGCACGAAGTAGAGAACATCGCGAAGGTCGATCACGCCGCGCATCATCGATTCGTAGTGCGTGAGTGCGCTCGTCGATGCGAGGCCTTCGACCGCGCCGCGCGGAGCCCAACCGCGAATGAAGTCAAGAACCGCTGGGAAACCCGCGAGAAGCAGCACGAAGCACGCAACTGCGCAGAGGACGAACGCGATGACTTGATTCTTCGTGAGTGCGGAAAGAAACGCGCCGACCGCGAGGAACGCGCCCGCGAGAAGCGCGCTTGCGAGATACGCGACGAAGATCGTGCCGTGGTCGGGGTTGCCGAGCCATGACACAGTGATCCACATCGGGAAGGTGAGAGAGAGCGCGACCGTCGTGAATGCCCACGCCGCGAGGAACTTGCCGATCACGAGATCAGCTGCGCCGAAGGGGAGTGTCATGATGAGTTCGATCGTGCCTGTGCGGCGTTCTTCGGCCCAGAGTCGCATCGAGACCGCGGGCACGAGGAACACGTAGAGCCACGGATGAAACTGGAAGAACGGGCGCAGATCCGCTTGGTTTCGCTCGTAGAAGCCGCCGATGTTGAACGCGAAGAGGCCTGCCAAGAAGAGGAAGATGACGAGGAAGACGGCAGCGAGTGGCGTTTGGAAGTACGAGCGGAACTCGCGTCGGAACACGACGGTGATGCGCGCGAGGGCGCTGAGTGCGAGGGCGCTGCGCGGTTGTGCACTTGTTGTGCTCATCGGCGCCCTCCCTTCGTGCGTGCGGCGGCGGCGCCGGCGCCATCGGCGACGTCACCGGTCGTCATCGCGCGGAACGCTGCATCCATGCGGTTCTTCGTCACGTCGCGCGGCGCGCGCGCTTCCATTTCCGCAGGAGTTCCGTCGAACACGATTCCTCCCTTGTTGATGACAACAGCGCGCGTGCACACGGCTTCGACCTCTTCGAGAATGTGCGTCGAGAGCACAATCGCGCGATCGCCGCCGAGTTCTTTGATGAGCTCGCGCACCTCGAACTTCTGGTTCGGGTCGAGGCCGTCGGTTGGTTCGTCGAGGATGAGAATGCCGGGATCGTGCAGCAGCGCCTGCGCGAGGCCTGTGCGGCGCTTGTAGCCCTTCGAAAGCGTTTCGAATGCTTGTCGGCGCACGCCTTGCAAGTTCACGCGGCCAATCGCGCGTTCGACGCGATCCTTCGCGTCGCGGCCGCTGAATCCGCGCGCGGCGGCGATGAACCCGAGGAATTCCTCGACCGTCATGTCGGGATACGCGGGCGCACCTTCAGGGAGATATCCAAACGTACGCTTCGCCGCGATCGGGTCTTCGGAGATGTCGATGCCCTCGAGTTTCACGCGTCCGCCGGAAGGCTCGAGAAAGCCCGTGATCATGCGCATCGTGGTCGACTTGCCTGCGCCGTTTGGCCCGAGAAATCCAAGCACTTGGCCCGCGGGTACTTCGAGGTCGATCCCGCGCACGGCATGAATGTGACCGAAGCGCTTCTCGAGTTTCACAGCCTCGATGCGCGGAGCTTTTCTATCCGTGTGACTCGCCATAAATCTCGTCTCCATCGGCCGTCGGACGAAACGCAGGCGGGTGCCCGCGATCCTTTCACCGAAGCCCGCAACGTGGCGCGATCCTACCTTCTGCGAACGCGTTCGGTTGCGGACGACGATTTGTCATCCGTTCGCGCACGCATCACGCGGGGGCTGCTGCATCGATGAACGGCCTTCGCGACGGAACGCGTCATCGCGCGAACGGCCGCCAAAGTGCGCGCGCGCCGATGATCCAGCCGAGGAAGCCGATCGCGAAGAGGACGATGAGCGGCACGATCTGTTCACCAACCGACGTATCACGCCAGAACGGGCCTTCAATCGCGGCGACCGCCCAACGGAACGGGCTGCCGTAACTCAGCGTGCGCAGGAACGGCGGCATAAAGAAGAGCGGAATCGTGCCGCCGCCGATCAAAGCGAGAATCAGGATCGCGCCGCGGCCTGCACCGTTTGCTTCTGCCTCGGTGCGACAGAACGCGGCGAGCGCCATCGCAAGTCCGGCGAATGCGAACGACGCGGCGAACGCGGCGATGACAAGCATTGCGGGCTGTGCGACGCTCGAGCCAAAGAAGATGATCGCGACCGCAAACACCAGCGCTTGCACGAGCAGCCCCGCAAGGAGACACGCGATGGCTTTCCCTGAAATCAAGTGAAACGCCGTGATCGGTGCGAGGCGCAATCGATCGAGTGTGCCACGCGCGCGCTCGGTCACGAGGCTCGACGCAAACGCGCCGAAACAACCAGCGAGCCCCCACACGATTCCCTGCGGAAATGTCACGTCGAACGAAGCGCGCGGTCGCCCCGCGCGTGGCGCGAGTTCTTCGACCTTCACGCGAATGGGCGTGAAATCGGCGGTGTTTCCTGCGGCGTTGTTCGCGCCGCCACCGCCGCCGCTCGCATTTGCACTCGCGCTTTCGTCGCCGATCGACGATGTGAAACTCTCCGCAGCGGTGATCATGCCCGCGCCCAAGAGTTTCTGTGTCGGCGACATGCCGCGCGCGCTCGCGATCGAACTGCGTGCAGCGCTGAACGCGCGCGACATCTCCGTGGGATTCGCAAAGAGCTTCGGAAACTGCCGAAACGCAAGCTCGTTGAGTTTGCCTTGGATGAGGCCAGCTTCCGCACGTCGTGATGGATCGACGACGGCATCGATCGCAATGCCTTGCCCTGAAAAGAGGCCTTCGAGGCCGGAATCAAGCGATTTCGGCAGGATCACGGCCGCTGTCACTTTGCCTGCGCGCACCGCGTCGGCCGCGGCGTCGCGGGTGGGAAATACTGTTGTTTCGAAGGCGGCGTCGTTCGCGAGATCTTCTTCGATTCCGAGTGCAAGCACGGAGTCGCTTTCGCGCACCACTGCGAGTTCGAGTTTACTTCCGCTGTTGCTTCCGCCGCCGAAGACGAATCCAAAGAGAATCGCGATGACGACGGGGAAAACAAAGGTGAAAAAGACATCACCCTTGTCTCGTAGGAGTAAGCGCAAGTCTTTGCGGGCAATGGCGAAAATCGCCCTCATTCGCGCAGGCTCCTTCCGGTGAGCGAGAGGAACACAGTCTCAAGATCGGGCCGTTCGATGCGAAGGCCCGTCACCTCGCGACTGACTTCGCCGCGCTCGCGATCGGAGTTCGCGCGCGCAAACTGCCGCGCAACTTCAGCAAGAGGATCGGCAGTGAGAATGCGTTCTTCGGCGCCGTCGCGTTCGACCGTCACGGCCGATTGTCCACCGTGCCGCGCGACGAGCTCGGCAACAGTGCCGACATCAAGCATGCGACCATGATCGACGATGCCCACGCGGTCGCAGATTTTCGCGGCTTCCTCCATGTAATGCGTGGTGTAGAGAACGGTTTTGCCCTCTCCCGCGAGGCGTCGCACGAGTTCGAGAATGCGGTTCCGCGACTGCGGGTCAACGCCCGCGGTTGGCTCGTCGAGCAACACAAGTTTCGGATCATGAACGAGCGCCGCCGCGAGATTGAGACGGCGCTTCATGCCACCAGAAAAAGTTGCGACGCGATCGTTCGCCCGGGCGTCGAGTTCGACGAGTGCAAGCAGTTCATCGACGCGCATACGCGCATTCGCAACGCCGTAAAGATCGGCGAAGAAGCGCAAATTCTCGCGCGCGGTGAGTTCGGCGTAGAGCGTGATCTCCTGCGGCGCGAGGCCGAGATGCATGCGCACCTTTGGATTCGAAGGTGAACCCAAGCCAAGAAGGTCCACGCTTCCAGCGTCTGGTGCGAGCAGTCCGGTCGCGATCGCGATCGTCGTCGACTTGCCCGCGCCATTCGGTCCGAGCAAACCGAAAACTTCCCCGGTGCGCACTTCAAGTGACAGACCGTCGACAGCAATGGTCGAACCGAAGCGTCGGCGGATGTCGCGGAGTGCAAGCACGGATCGCGAAGAGTAGTGGACGCGGGCGATGCGTGGAAGTCCACGCGCCGAAGTGATGTGAACTCGCGGCAAGAAAGTCACGCGAAGGTTGCGGGAAAGTTGCGGGAGAGTCGTGAGACGGTCGCGAGCAGATTCTGAGTTCGTCAGGGCTTCTTTGCTGCGTCCTCGCCGGCATCGCTTTCACAGCAGCCGCGATTCAAGCGTTTTTCCGCATCTTCGAGCATGTTTGCAAGAACGTCGACGGCGCCGCGCTTCTCAAGAAACTCCGCGAAATGCTTCAGCGCCAGTGGATTCGCGAGGCTCGACGCGATTGGTGTCATGAAGTGGATCGTTGCGCTTCCAAGCGTTTGCAATGGTCGCGACATCTCGAGAAACGCGATCGCGGTCGATGTCATGCGACGTCGCGCGATTTCGTCGGCAACGCGCTCAAGTACCGCGCGTTGCTCCGGTGAAGGTTCGCACGGCTTGCCATCATCGAGTGCGAAAGCGTTTCGCAGAAATTCTCGCATGGTGGAAGAGTACCGCGCGATCGACGTACACTCGCACCCCGTGCACCCGATGATTTCCTCGATCGCCATCGCCTTGATTTCTGCGGGTTTCCCGCACGCGCTCGACTCAGACCGCGCGACCGTGTCGGAAGCACCGCGCGACCAAGCAATCGCGCCACCCACAACACCACCCACAACACCACCGACAACGCCGCCGACCGACGCCGCCGCGCCAGTGAAGCGCGCGCCGAGCGTCGAAGCGGCCGATCCAGCGACGATGCCGCCACCCGAAGGAATGGTGTGGATTCCAGGCGGTGAGTTTTCGATGGGCTCCACCGATCCGCTCGCGCGACCAGACGAAAGCCCCGTGCACCGCGTGCGCGTCGATGGCTTCTGGATGGACGCGACGGAAGTGACCAACGCGCAGTTTCGAAAGTTCGTCGAAGCGACGGGCTACAAGACGATCGCTGAGCGCCCCGTTGATTGGAACGAGTTGAAGAAGCAAGTCCCTGAGGGCACGCCGAAGCCGCCGGATGAGATGCTTGTTCCAGGCTCGCTCGTTTTTCACCAAACAGAAACAGCGGTTGATCAGCGCGATTTCGCGCAGTGGTGGCGTTGGACGCCCGGCGCATGTTGGCGTCATCCACAAGGACCAGCGAGTTCGATCGAGGGCAAAGACGACCATCCCGCCGTTCACATCGCCTTTGACGATGCGATCGCGTACTGCAAGTGGGCAGGCAAACGTCTGCCAACCGAAGCGGAATGGGAGTTTGCGGCACGCGGTGGCTTCGATGGCCGCGTGAACGTGTGGGGCAATGAACCCGTTGATCCTGGCGCGGGAAAGCCGTGGCGCTGCAACATCTGGCAAGGCGATTTTCCGTGGAGGAATCTCGCGTTCGATGGTTTCACGCGAACGGCGCCGGTGCGCATGTATCCGCCGAATGGCTACGGCCTTTATCAAGTCGCAGGAAACGTGTGGGAGTGGTGCCTCGATCTCTACAGCGATCGCGCGTATGCGGAGCGTGTGGGAACGGCCACGCCGAACGCAGTCGTGGTGAATCCAACTGGCCCCGCGAAAACGCACGATCCGCGCAACCCGCACGCGCCAGTGTCGCGCGTTCATCGTGGCGGGAGTTTCTTGTGCAACGACAGCTACTGCGCGAGCTACCGACCAAGCGCGCGCATGGCATCCACGCCGGACTCCGCGATGGAACATCTCGGATTTCGCTGCGTGATGACGCCTGCGATGCGCGGCAAGACTTGAGCGCTCGCAACCTGCTTCGCAACTTGCTCGCTTTCGCGTGATCCACGCCAGAGGGAGCCGCCGCAGCGGCGACCGCGAGAACAACGAGCGCTCGCAACCTGCTCGCTTTGGCGTGGACGACGCTGCTTGTCGCCGCCGCAGCGGCGACCGCGAGAACAACGACCGCTCGCGTCTCACGCACCGAGTCGATCAGGGTTCAGTCCTTGCAATTCCGTCGGCACGAAAATGCCGTCCTTGCGAATGACTTCACCATCGAACGAAATCGTGCCGCCACCGTGATCTGCGCGCTGAATGCACACGAGATCCCAGTGAATCTCGCTGCGATTGTGATTCTCGGTTTCTTCGTAGCAACGGCCAGGCGTGAAGTGGAACGAGCCCGCGATCTTCTCGTCGAAGAGAATGTCCTTCATCGCATGGGTGATATGCGGATTGAAACCAATCGCAAATTCGCCGATGTATCGCGCGCCTTCGTCGGTGTCCAAGATCTCGTTGAGCTTCGCGGAGTCGCCTTGGCACGACGCTTCCACGATCTTGCCGTTCTTGAAGACGAAGCGGATGTTCTCGAAGCTCTGGCCGTTGTAGACCGTCGGCGTGTTGTAGTGAAGGACGCCGTTGACGCTGTCACGCACAGGCGCGGTGAAACATTCCCCATCGGGAATGTTCTTATCGCCGCAGCAGGGAACAACACCGACGCCCTTGATCGAGAAGCTGAGATCCGTCTCGCCTGGGCCCTGAATACGCACGACATCCGTGCGGCGCATGCGCTCAGCGAGCGGCGCGCACGCAGCGTCCATCTTCGCGTAATCCACGCAGCAAACCTTGAAGTAGAAGTCTTCGAAAACCTCAGTCGCTTTGCCCGCGAGCTGCGCCATCGACGGCGTTGGCCAACGAAGCACGCACCACTTCGTGCGATTGACACGCTGTTCAAAGTGCACAGGCTTCTGATAGAGCCGCGCGGCGCGCTTCATTTCTTCGCCCGTGCAAATCGTCTGCTCGCTCACGTTGTGTCCGCCGCGCAATCCGATGTACGCGTGCATGCGCTTCATACGCTCGAGGTCGTACTCGCCAAAGGTCTTGAGCGCGTCTTCACCGTTGCGATAGAGCTCGGCCATTACGCGACCCGAACGCTCCGCGACGTGCGCATTCGCGCCAACATCGCGCGCGGCGCGGACCAACGCGATCGTCATTTCGACAGGAATGTCGAACGACTCAATCAGGACATGCTCGCCCTTTTGGAGCTTGGTCGAGTGGCGAACGAGAAGGTCTGCGAGTTTGGTGTAGCGAGGGTCCATGCGTCAATACTCTCGTGGAAGGGCCGAAGAGATAAATGAAGAGATGAATGAAGAAGTGAATCGCGAGTCTAGCGCGCGGTGCGCTCAGCAGCATCACGCAAGCAGCGCGCGCACCGCAGAAATTGTCACAGCGCGCACATTTGGAACAACTAGATCAGCATCCCTTTGTCGCTCAGGTGTGTGGCCCTTCGACGTGATCGCGATGCACTTCATGCCAGCGGCTTTCGCGGCAGTGATTCCTGCAGGGGCATCTTCGAAAACGACGCAGCGCGCAGGTTCAATGCCAACTTTTGAAGCGGCAAGCAAGAAGCACTCGGGATCGGGCTTCGAACGCTTCACATCTCGACCGGTCACGATCGCATCGAATGCGCCGACGAGTTCGAGGCCGTCGATCGCGCGTTGCACATTGAGTGGCGGCCCCGACGAACCAACCGCGGTGCGGAAGCCGTCGGCGCGCAAGCCTGCCACGAGTTCGCGCGCGCCGTCCATGATCGGAAATCGCACCGCGACGATCTCGCGATACGCCGATTCCTTCTCCTCATCAAGGGTGTGAATCTCATCGCGCGTGAGTTCACCACGGCCTGCGCGCAGCCAGCATTCGCGCAGAAGATCTTCATTTCGTCGGCCGAAATGCGCGTAGTAGTCATCAACGGTGACCGCCACGCCGTGACGCGCGCTGACGAGTCGCCACGCTTCGAAGTGCGCGTCGTAGCTGTCGACGAGCGTGCCGTCCAAATCGAAAATCGCCGCGTAGTTCAAGCTCGAATTCATGCCAGTGCCTCTTTCGCGGCGCGTGCAATTGCTTCGCCCGCGCGATCAATGTCGTTCGCGCTGACATCAAGATGCGTCACCATGCGAACGCGCGCTGGTCCCATGCCGATCGCAGCCACGCCGTGTTGCGCGAGGCGTGCGCAGAAGTCTTTCGCAGTGCCTAGCCGCGCATCAAGCTTGAAAAACACCATGTTCGTTGGGATTGTGTCAGGCGAACCTTCGAGCGAAAGTCCTGGTGTACTTGCAATCTGTCGCGCGAGACGACGCGCGTTTGCGTGGTCATCCGCGAGTCGCGCGACGTGATGATCGAGTGCATAAATGCACGCAGCCGCGAGCAAGCCTGATTGACGCATCGCGCCGCCGAACATCTTGCGGAATCGTCGGGCACGCGCGATGAGCGACGCACTTCCGACGAGTGCGCTGCCAACAGGAGCGCCAAGCCCCTTCGAGAAACACACCGAAACGCTGTCGACATGTTGCGTGAACGCGGTGGGCGCAACACTGAGCGCCACGCACGCATTCATCAAACGTGCGCCGTCGATATGAACGTGCAGCCCGCACGCGCGGCCTTCCGCCGCAACAGTTGCGAATTGATCGACAGGCCACACGGTGCCGCCACCCTTGTTGTGTGTGTTCTCGAGGAGAAGCATCTTCGAGATGGGCGCGTGCTGATCCTTGGGTCGAATCGCGGCGCGTACGTCTTCTGGTGCAAACGTGCCGCCCGGGCCATCGAGCATCGCGATCATGCAACCCGAAAGCGCAGCGGGCGCACCAGTTTCATACTGAATGATGTGGCTTTCTTTGTGCGCGATGATCTCGTCGCCCGGTTCGCAGACCGAACGAATCGCGAGTTGGTTGGCCATCGTTCCAGAGGGCACATAGAGCGCCGCTTCTTTGCCGCAGATCGCCGCGATCTTCGCCTCGAGTGCCTGCACCGTCGGTTCGTCGCCGAGCACGTCGTCACCGAGCGGTGCGGCCATCATTGCTTCGCGCATCGCCATGGTTGGGCGAGTCACGGTGTCGGAACGGAGGTCAATCGGTGGCGTCTGCATGGGTCGAAACTGGAAAGAGGTCAGGCGGCACCGACGTTTGGCCCAATCACGAGCGAAACGGCCCCGCCAGTCGGAATGGGGAATGTACGAACCTGACGCGGGCAGATCCGCTTTCCCGCGGGAAATCCGAGGGTTGTTGGCTTCTCGCATCGTGGTCGAAAGCTCGGGCGAGTGAGCGATCTTCTCCTACCTCTGTCGGGGTCTTGCCGGCGCGTCCGACGAGCGCTGCAGTCCCTGTCCGAGAATGCCGATGAACCCCCCGATGTCGATTCGACCCACGCTCCGCTCCTTCGCCCCGATCGCGGTGGCTCATATCACCGTGGCGCAGGCCACGATGTTTGCGGGCGCACAGGTCGGCAGCGTGGAGCTCGGCAGCACGAGTTTGGGAAGCACGAACTTGGGAACCACGAGTTTGGGCAGCACGACCTTGGGCACTACGAGTCTCGGATCGACCAACCTCGCGCAGTTCGATGTCAACTCAATCGCGCTCCGAGAAGTCAATGTTCCGCGCCGCCTACTCGTGCGCCACGACTTCGAAGAGAACGAGCAGTTTCCGATGGAACTTCCCGAAGGATGGGCGCGCGCGTTGTCGCGAGGCGCCAGCGCTGCGGGGGCAGGGATTCCCGATCTGCCGGACTTTGGTGCGGTGAAGAGCGAACGCGGATCGGGGCGCAAGGTTTCTAAAGCGAGTTCCGCGGCGGGTTCTGTAGCGCTGCCGCGTGAACAATCGGCGCCGCCATCGGACACGCAGCCTGCGTGGTCGTTGAACTTCACTCTTGCCGGCGCGTCGATGGCCGTCGCGAGTAAGCCCGGACAAGTCGCGGTTGAACCTGGCGCACAACTCACGCTCTCCGGATTCGCGCGCACGAGCGGACTTCGTCACGCTGGCGCACGCATTGGACTTCAATATCACGACGCACAAGGAAAGCCGCTTGGAGCACCGCATACCTGCGAGCCCATGCGCAGCGAGGGCGACTGGCGCGAAATGCGAGTCATTCCACCTGCGGCGCCGGACACCGCCGCGAGCGTCACGATTTGGCTCGAAGTCGTTCAACCAAAGTCGTTGAAAGTCCGCGAAGACACGCGCTTTTCGATCGTTGAACATGACGTCGCTGGAAGCGTGCATTTCGATGACATCGAAATCTGGCAGTTGCCTGCAGTGTCTTTCGAAGCGACTGGAAGCGGTGTCGTTGAACCAGAACGTGCCGCGCAACTCCTTGTGCGGTGCAGCGATCCTGCGTCGACCTCGACGCAAGTCGATGTCCGTGTTCGTGACGCTTCCGACAAAATCGTGCACGTTGCCACAGCGGAGGTTCCGTCCGCGCGCGCAACGCAACTCACGTTGCCGGTTCTTCCGACGGGCTGGTACGAAGCAGAAGCGCGATTTTCCGCAGAAAATGAGCCAATCGCAGTGCGCCGCGCACGGTTCGCCGTGTTGCCGCATGACCCGTTCAAGCCAGACGAGCCGCCGCGTTTCGGGGTGTCGCTTGGGTCGAGCGCGTTCGGCACCGACGCTGCGGTCGAACTCGCGCGGGCCGCGTTTGTTGTGATTCCGATTTGGGAATCAACAACGGATACGCGTGAATCTCGTCATGAACTTCAGCGATTGCGCACGCAAGTGTCGGCGTTACTCGATCGTCGCGTCGAGCCGATGTTTCGTATCGCTGCGGTTCCCGAAATTCTTGCACGTGAGCAACGTATCGATGGCGACGACACACTCGCGTTGTTCGCGTTAGAAGAAGCGCGTTGGCGGCCAGTGCTCGAGCCGTGGCTTCTCGCGTTTGGTCAGCAAGTTGAACAGTGGTTCATCGCAGATGCGCCGGTCGAAGCGACGCGCGAAGGGCTTTCCGCGCGCGTGGACGGAGTCGCACGAACGCTTGGCGAATCCATCGCAGGTCCTTCGGTTGGTGTGCCGTGGTGGCCAGGCGAGCCGTTGACTCCTGAGATCAAAGACACGCTTGAAATCGGGCGCCACACGCTTGAAATCGTTGCGGAGCCTGCGTGGCGCGAAAGCGCGGGCGAGATGTACGAAGGCTTCCCGACAGGTGCGCGCGGCATGGTGCGCATCGTGCCGCTTGAGCCAGGAACGATTGAGGATCGTGAGCGTGCGATTGACATCGGACTTCGTGCGATTGATGCGTGGCGTGTGGGATTCGATGCGGTTTCGGTCGAAGTGCGCGCGGAAACGCTGCCGCCGATTCCAGGTCCGCCGCTTGAACTCGCTGCGTGGCGACAGATCTCGACGCGACTCTGCGGCCGTCGATTTGTTGCAGAAATTCCGATTGCAGACGGTGTTCGTGCGCTTCTCGGTGATGGTCCGCGCGGCACGGTGCTTGTGCTGTGGCGCGACGGTGGCGTCGCATCGGAAGTCACCGACGGCGGCACAGTTTCGGACACGCTTCCGATCGCGCTCGGTAGTCAGCCGGTGCAAGCGACCGATCTTTGGGGGCGTGGACGCTTGATTGCACCAAGCCGCGACGGACATCCGATTCCGCTCGGACGCGAGATCGTCTTCGTCGAAGGAGTTGATCGCGCGCTTCTCGAGTTGCGCGCAGGATTCCGCGTAGATCCAGGCTTTGCGACCGCGCGTCGCGCGATGCAAGAGGGCACACTCATACTCGCGAATCCATGGCCG
>JAIYCA010000115.1 GCA_027488265.1 Planctomycetaceae bacterium | reverse complement strand
GGTCAGACCTACGAGCACAACATGGTGCACCGCTTTGTGATGGCGCCTGGCAATTCGTGAGCGGGTCAACCGTGTGGGGATCTGAGTAGTCGATCTGTCGAGCGCACGCCCATTGAAACTTCATGCAGCGGCCACCTTTCGGGGTGGCCGTCTGCGTTTTGAGCGCTCTCTCGGCGGACTGCTTGGCTTCGAACGCGAGCGGTTGAACGCAAGAGGACGAATGCAAAAGCACGACACGCGCGGACGTCTCCGCGCGTGTCGAAGGGAAACTAGGTCAGGGCCTCGAGCACCGCTGCGCATGCGCCATGGCACATGACACACTGCGATTCGTTCGAGGCGGCGAACAACTTCGAGTTCGAAACTCGACAGAGTCGTTTTCGAAGTCGCTCTTCAAGAAAGCTCGTTGGAAGCGTGGGTCTCACGCGGCGCGCGTTTTCACGCGCCGCGTGAGTGTTCGATTGGATTCAGCGCTGACGGCGACGGCGTGCGACAACACCAGCGAGGCCGAGGAGCGCTGCCGCACCAGGAGCCGGAATCGGTGTGCTGAACGCGACGTTGTACTGGCCGAGCGAGTCACCCGTGCCTTGAACGCCCGCGTCCGCATCGATCACGAGGCGGTAGCTGTGGCCGTTCTCAAGCGAGAGGCTGCCGCTGAAGGCTGCAGTCGCGCTGGCGGTGAGGCGCACGGTGCTGGTCGTGGTGTCGGTCAAAGTCACGACGACCGAGTTGAAACCGCTGCCCGACCCAGTGCTCGTGAGGCCGACGATGAATGCGACGACTTGGTCCATGTCGGACACGAAGTCGATGATCGCGAAGCTCGTCGCGTTCGCAACGCCACCAGCAGTCGCGCTTGCTTGCGCGGCACCAGCGAAGTTCATCGAGGTCGATGAAAGTTGCGAGCCGTGCTGGGCAAGGGCGTTCGACGAGGTCGCGAAGACGCTCGCAGAATCAAACCACGTGCCGAAGCCCGAGTCAGAGGCGGTGTCCGTCGTGGCACCGGCGGTCGCTTCGACCGTACGGTTCGCCGACGAATAGACGAAACCTGCGTTGGCGACGGAGACCGACGACAACGCGACAGCCGCCGAAGCGGCAAGACGCATATTCAGTTGCATTTCCCAAACTCCCTCAGCAACGGGTTCCCGCCCGCTGCGTCCTTCTTCATAAGGTGGACGAACGTCCACCTCCCTAGATCAGCGACTCTACCCGCGATTCGGGGCAAGCCAAATCAGGGCGACGCATTTTCGGCAATTCAGAGTCAGAACCACGTCAAATGCCCTAAGGAAACACACCGAGCACGCGGGGTCGCCATCGAAGGCCCGCTTAGGGCGCTGGAGCTTTGTTTTTATCGGGGCTCGCCGGAGCGCTCGTCAGAGATGGTGCAGCCGGAATAGCCACCAACCCGCGCATCGAGCCCGGAATCGGCGGCAAACCGAGCAATTCGAGTGCGAGGTTCCCCGCGTCGGCGTTGCGAATCGGTTGGGGGCTCTCGTCTCGGGCGATGCGCTTGTCGCGCGCGGGCCGCGCACGATCTGGGAACGCCGCATAGAGATCGCTCGGCTCGCCGTCGCCGCCTTCCCACACGCTGAGGGGAATTCGGAAGTTGAGCGGGCTCAAGACATCGGTGTGGGTCTTCGCGGGTGCGCCGCCGCCGTGGTCCGTCGTGAGCACGATGGCGGTGCGAGCGGCAAGACCAGGCGTTTGATCGATCGCGGTGAGGATCGCACCGAGCGCGGCGTCGACTTCAAGGAGCGCCGCGAAGTAGCGCGAGTCGGGTGCGAGGATCCATTCGTGCGCGTGACCGGCGGCGTCGGGTGCGGCGAAGTGGACAAAATCGAGTGAACCGACGCGGCGCGCGAACGCATCGCGCAATCGCTCGGCAACAACGCGCGCCACGCCATCGGTTTCGCGGGCGTAGGTGAAGAAATCGATCTTTGCCCGGCCGAAATCGGGCGGCATCGTGTCGAGCGCGCCGTTCGACGAGCTGTAACTCTGCTCGAAGAGCCAGAACTTGGTCTTGCCAACGGTCATCGCGGTCGACAAGCCCGCATCGTGCGCGACGTCGAAAACGCTCGAGATGTACGCGCCCTTCAATGCGTGCAACGTGCCGCCTTGCGTGCGGCCCGGCGGGTCGTCGTTGAGTTTCCAACCGTGACCGTTGGGGCCGTCAAACGGTCGACCTGTCAGCATGCCTGTGTGGTTGGGCAGTGTGACGGTGATATCCGCGTCGGTGCGCGCGTCGAGCGTGTGCGCGCCGCGAAGGAGTCGCGCGAACGAGGGCAGCGACGCGAGAAATGGCGGTTCGAGCGCGTCCGGGCGCAGGCCGTCGACCGAGATGAGGAGGACGTGTCGAAATGGGCGCTCGCCGCGCGGCGACGTGGAGCTTGGGTTGGAGGAGCTTGGGTTGGAGGAGCTTGGGTTGGAGGAGTTCGCGTTGGAGGCAGCATTTGGCGCGTCGGACGGCGCGCAACTCGCGTGGAACGCTGCGCAGATGAGCGCGGCTCCGACGACGCTCTTGACTCGAAAAGACGGGCATCGTTGGAAAGCGAACATCCGAAGCACCATACCGCTCATCGCGTTGCGCGACGGCGGACGAGGTCGATCCCGAGTTCGCGGATTTCCGCGGGCGTACGCACGCCAGAGAGCGCCATTGCGAGTTCGAACTCGTCACGCAGTATCTGAAGCGCGCGGCGGACACCGGCTTCGCCACCAGCTCCGAGGCCCCAGAGCATTGGTCGTCCAACCGCAACGGCATCAGCGCCGAGCGCAAGAGCGCGGAGTATGTCGACACCGCGACGCACGCCACCGTCGACGATGGCCGTGACGGGTTGTCCAACCGGACCGCGGGCCGCTTCGACGCACGACGCGAGGACATCCGCCGTCGCTGGTGCCCCGTCAAGTTGACGGCCGCCGTGGTTTGAAATCCAAACGCCCTTCGCGCCGGACGAGATCGCGGCGCGCACGTCGTCGGGTCGACACAGGCCTTTCACAATCAGTGGGCGCGAGGTGCTCGATGCGAGCATTTCGACGTCTTTCCACGTCAGCGATGCATCGATCGTCCAGGAGAGCGCGCCGCCGATCCCGACGCCCGAGTGACCTGTCGGTCCGCCTGGACGCTCGAGGTTCACGATGTGCAGGTTGTCTGGCACGCGAAACCCGTTGCGCATGTCGCGCTCGCGGACACCCCACACGGGCGTGTCCGCGGTGACGGCAAACGCATCGACCCCCGCAGCCTCCGCGCGCGCGACGAGATCGCGTGTGAAGCCTCGATCTTGCGAGATGTAGATCTGCATCCAAAGTGGGGCGGAGGTCGCCGCGCGTACTTCTTCGAGCGCCGTCGTCGAGAGGCTCGAGAGACACATCGGAAGACCCGCTGTGCTCGCCGCGCGCGCGGTCGCGCACTCGCCGTCAGGGTGCGCCATTTTCTGCATCGCGGTCGGTGCGAGGACCAGCGGACACGGAACCTCGCGGCCGAAGAGCGTGGTGCGGCCGTGGCGACCGGAGACGTCGACCATGCCGCGATAGTGGATTTCAAGTTCGCGCCACGCGGACTCGTTGCGCGCGAGCGTGGTTTCGTCCCAAGCGCCCGAGCGGTAGTAATCCCACGCGGTGCGCTCGATGTTTGCCTCGGCAAGCGCCGCGAGATCCGCGAGATTGACCGCCCGCGCAAGCCGCTCAGCGAGCGACGTCGGATCGGATTCCGTGCGATTGGTGCCACCTGAACCACTCATGCGGCAGGAAGGCTACCGCAAGCGGCGTGGCGGAGGGGTGTGCGACCGAATGAAACCTCGCGCGTCGTCGGTCGCGTTCAAAACAGACGCGAATGATTTGCTAATCTTCAGGCCCTACATCGCACGTCGAGGAGAACTTTTGTGGCAACCGAGCGACCAGAGGTACTTGAGGCGATCCGAGAGATCATTCGGGTGGACCTGAAGTTTTCGGGCATGGAGATCAGCGAAGACCTCGAACTTGTTGGAGGTGGCTTGACGCTGGACTCGCTTGACCTGCTGATGCTGGTCACCGGTATTGAAAAGCGTTTCCATCACAAGATTCCTCACAAGCGTCTCAATCGAGATTCGATGGGCACGGTGGGACGATTTGCTGATTTCGTTGTCGCGGAACTCGCGTCGGCGGGACGTTGATGCAGAACTTGATTTCCGAACTTCCGCACCGCGAACCGTTCGTTTTTCTTAGTGAAATTGTTGGCGATTCCCCGAACGGCTTCCAAGCGTTGTGGCGCGTGGATGGCGGCGAAGATTGGCTTCGCGGCCATTTTCCGACGAGACCCGTGGTGCCTGGAGTCTTGATCATTGAGGCACTCGGTCAGTGCTGTGGTGTGTCGCTGCTCGCGCGGCAGACAGGCATTCAGAGGAGCGGGATGCTCGCACAAGCCGATGTGCGTTTTCGGGCACCGGTGGCGCCGCCGGCCGTGCTGACGTTGACTTCACAAGTAGACCGCGAGTTCGGCGAGTTGATTCGATTTCAGGTGTCTGCACAGTGCGAAGGAAGGACGGTCGCGGAAGGCGCCCTCGTTCTTGCGCTGACGGCGCTCTAGTCGAATCTTCATGCGCAGATGTGCAGTTGCCTTCGCTCACGTTGGTTGTGATTGGCGGATGGGCACGTGATCTCGCGTGATTTATCCATCACCAAGATTGTGAACAGCATGAGCAATTCCGTGAACAGTTGGTGCGCGAGAGATCGTGTGAAAGCATTCCTCGACCGCACGAAGGAGCCAATCGCACTGTGACTCTTCGAGTACAAGTGGTGGAGTGAACTTGATCACGTTGGTCGCTCGTTCGGTCGCGAGGCAAAGGACTCGATGCTTCTTGAGGAACTCCATCACAAATGCCTGTGCAAAGACGGGCTCCACTGCCGACCCCACGATTGGAATGGACGCGAGAGCGCGCTCAAGGAGTGTCGGGGTGAGTGCAATTCCGCATATGAGACCCTTTCCTCGGACTTCGCCGATGCAAGGGTACTTTTTCTGAATGACGCGAAGCGTGGATGCGATGCGTTCGCCGAGTCGTTCCGCGCGCGCGGAGAGTTGTTCCGCATCGTGAATCTCGAGCGTCATAAGGCCCGCAACCATTGCGAGGAGTCCGCCCTGAAAGGTTGACGAGTGGATGAGCGCGTTGGAAATCGAATGGAAGGTCGCCCTCCAAAGGTCTCGGCGCACGAGCGTGACCCCAAGAGGCACATAGCCGCCTGAGAGTGCCTTGGAGAGCACGACCATATGCGGGCGCGCGCCTCGGTCATGTTCGTATCCGAAGAACTTCCCAGTGCGCCCGACGCCAGTTTGAACTTCGTCGACGATCAAGATGGTCCCGTGTTTTGTCGCAAGTCGAGAGGCCTCCGCGAGGTATCCATCTGCGAGCGACCTGCAGGTCTTCCCCTGAACGGGTTCAACAATGAAGGCCGCAAACTTGCGAGACTCCAACGCGCGTTCAAGTGCGTGAAGATCGTTGAAGGCAATCTGCTCCGAGGGACCAAGGTCGCCAAATGGTTGCCGAAGTCGCTCATTCCCATTCGCGGAAAGAGCTCCCAACGTCATGCCGTGGTATGCGTGATCGCAGTGCAGCACGGCGTCGCGCCCTGTCGCTCGACGTGCAAGTTTGAATGCGCACTCAACAGCTTCCGAACCCGAATTCGAAAAGACAGCATGTTGAAGTTCGCCTCCTGTGCGTTCGGAAAGGCGCCTCGCGAGGAGGCCCGAGAGCGCCGGGCGATCAAACTGAACCCAGTTGGGGTGGCCGCTCTCGAGCGCCTCGCGGAGCGCGTTCACCATACGCGGGTGTGATCGTCCGATCGCATGAACCGCATAACCCGCAACACAATCGAGGTAGCACTGTTCTTGTTCGTCCCAAAGCAGTGCGCCTTCCCCTCGAACAAATGAGTGCCGATGTCCGAGCGTCCTGAGCAACTCACTGAACGCTGGGTTCACATGAGTCTCAAAGTTCGACACTTGATCTTCACGGGCTCCTTGAAGCAGTCTTTGAAAGTCGGTCATGGAGCCCTCATTCCAATTACAGTAACCCGATGCGCGTCGTCGCCGTGGTTCCGACCTACCGAAACTTGCAGACACTGCCGGATGTCGTATCCGGCCTTGTGGAGGCAGGTTTTCCGGTCATCGTGGTAGACGATGGTTCTTGCGACGGAACTTCCGATTGGGTGGAACGCTGGCGCGAAACCCACGCGGAGTGTTGGCTCGTTCGATTGGCAATCAATCGCGGAAAGGGAGCCGCGTTGGAAGCGGGCTTTGAAAAGGCGCGGGATCTTGGTTTCGAGTTTGCGGTGTCGGTTGATTCTGATGGGCAGCATCTCATCGAAGATGCGGTGCGGCTTCGCGCGGCGGCTCGTTCGAATGCAGTCATCATCGGTGCGCGCGACGAAGGTGCCGTGGGATACCCGTTTCGAAGTCGGCTCGGTCGAAGGCTCTGGGCGCTCGGCATCCGAGCGCTCACGGGAGTCGGTATCGCCGATCCGATCTGCGGCTTGCGGACATATCCACTCGAACTCACCTCCCGCATACGTTGCGTTGGTGGACGATTCACGTGGGAGGAAGAGTTCCTTGTCCGCCTTGTCTGGGCAGGGATTGCGGTCGAGTCGGTCCCGATCACAACCGTCTATCTGCCGCTCGAGAAGCGTGTTTCGCACTATTCACTCTGGGACTGGGTGGACTCGTTTCGCATGTTCTTGTGGCTCGCGTGCCGCCGTGTCTTCGTCCTCAAATCGACTGGCACACTTGGCGTCTCGACTTCAACGCGAGATCGAAGTTGGCGTTGGTTGATCGGTGCTGCGTGCTTTGTTGGAGGAGTGTTTGGAGCACTGAGTCCGTGGTGGATCGCATGTCCTGTGATCGCATGGCTTGCATGGCGACTTCATGCATCCGTCATCGTTGGCGTGACTTCTGCGTTGCTTGCATCCGCAGCGTCGATTGCGCTCTCGCCGCTCGGACCGCTCCGCGAGCCGTTGCTCCTGCTTGCCGTGGGATGTCTTGCGGTACTCGTCACGAAATCGGCGCGGTTCCTCGATAGCAACTGAAGACGCCGAGTTCGAGAAGGTGTCGCGTACCGACAAACCCGCTTCGGTCGAGCGCTTCGACGATACGCGCTGGCCGCGCAGCAGCCTCGATGGTCTCGGCCCAATAGCGCATCATCGGAAACGTCGAGGGTCGACCACTCGCGACCACGCCGACACCTGGGACAACCCACCACATCGCCACGTCAAATGCAACCCGAGGGACAAACGACTCCGGACGTGTGACCTCGAAGATCACGATGCGTCCGCCGGGCTTCAGGACGCGACGCGCTTCGGAAAACGCGCAAGAGAGGTCTTCGATGTGGCGGAGCATGTAACTCATCGAGACAACGTCGAAGGTGGCGTTGGGGAACGGAAGTTTCTCTGCACGCCCTTCGACGATCTCTCGTACGCCTCGACGTTTGGCGACCTCGAGCATGCCGGTGCTTGGATCAAGTGCGACGACGCGACCGCGCGGTCCGACGATCGTCTGGCCGAGTGCAGCACACAGACCCGTTCCACTGCCGACATCGAGGTGCGACGAACCCTCTCTCAGGCCTGCTTTCATCAGCATGCGGCGTCGATACCAGCGGCCGCTGCGAAGAAAGGCAGCGCCGCTTGAGTGGTCGTAGCCCTTCGCGGTCTCGTCGAACAGTTTCTTTGTGTATTGCTCACGATCAGCCTGACGCTCGAGGCCTTTCGGCCGACGAAGGACTGGTGGAATGCTGCTGTTCGCTGCGGGGTCGCGAACTTCGCTTGCTTTCTGTGCCACGGAGTGATCGGTGGTTGGCGGTTGATCGCGGAGTAGTTTTCCGCTCGGGGTCTTGGGCAGGTTGTCCGTCACAATGAGACTCCGTGGAAGGGCGTGTTGCGGAACGAGTGATTCGAGGTGGCTGCGCAATTCGGAGAGCGTTGGTGCTGTTGCAGACGCCAGGTCGGAAACGTGGGCACGCGTTCCTTGCACTTCGATCGCGAGCCCGACGCGGAAAAGCTCGGCGCTTGCACGAAGGGGATACACGAGCGCACGCTTGACTTTGGGATGCGTCTCCGCAGCGTGCTCAACCTCAAGTGGATTGACCTTCAGCCCGCTGACATCAAACACGAGTTTGATTCTGCCTGTGACTTGATAGCCACCCGATGGTTGTCGACGCCCAAGATCGCCAGTCTGAAACCAACCTGATGCTGGAGCTGGGATCATGGAGCCGAACGCATCAAAGGACGCGTCATACATACACGCGCTCCGAACCAAGATCTCACCTTCGTGGCTTGTTGATGTGGAGGCAGAGTGATTGGCGATTTCGTGCAATTCGGGGTGCTTGATCGCGACCTCGACGCCCCGACCAGGTCGACCGCCCT
>JAIYCA010000092.1 GCA_027488265.1 Planctomycetaceae bacterium | reverse complement strand
CGCGGATTTGTGTGGGTTCGGGAAAGCGGCCGCCCGCTTTTCCTACGGTGCAGGGTCGACGCACTCAGTTCCGACACACTGAGTTCCGACCGAGTTAGTTCCGACCGACTCGCGCCGCCAACTGTGCTGCACCGAAGACCTCGTCGAATTCATAGACCCCGGCGAAGTCGGTGAGTGAATCATCAGGAGTCCGCGACATCAGTCCAACGTCGATCAGCCGATAGACGATTCGTCCGAAGTCCTCCGTCCGTAGGACGTTCCAATGCCGAAGGACGACGGGAGCCAGCATGCCGTAGCGTTGGATCGCGTACTCACGAAGCCCGATACAGAGCTGTTGACCGGTGATGTGACGGGAGTCGGAATCGGCGAAATTGAACTCGGCCGCGGTCTCGAAGGGAGAGCCCGCAGCACTTCCGAGGTTTCCCATATGGCCGTGCTGTCCGGGCATGGTGCCGTCGAAGGATCCGCCCCCGACCGGTTCAGTGGAACCGTGGAGGCTGCGCGTATGCCGCAGGATGCGGTCAACCGTGTGCCGCAAGCCTTCTTGCACAAACTCGTAGGCTTCGATTGGGTAAGGACCAGCGCCAACGATCGTGGCAACAGGGTCATCAAACGTTGGAGCGACCTCGGTGCTCGATGTCGCGTTGGGCGTCGCCTTTGGCGAGAGCACTGGCGGAGCGGTCGGAGGAAGGGCGCTGTCGTCGAAAGCGTTGTGGTTTGTGTCCACTGCGAACTCTCCGGACGAAATCCAACCCCAATCGAAACACGGGCGGCGGGGGAAGGAGGCCCGCAGTCTAGCGGGCTGACGCCGTTGACCAAGCAAAGTATCGGCGATTGCATGGAATCTCCTGCAACGCGGAGGAGGCTCGGACGCGGCGGGCGCACGCAACTGCAGTGCGCCGACGGCGCGGTTCGGAACAACGCGGCCTTCTCGCCAGGTGCCTGCCGTGTCCTCTCTGAACGCTGCCGCGTTGCAGCGGTGACTTCGATTGCTCGATGTTCCTCGCGCATTTCCCGTCGTTGTATTGCTCTTGCAGAAGTCGGGATTCCGCTACCTTTCCCGCATGGATGAACGCCGCACGGACGCGGACCAGACTGGCCGCACGCCGACCTCGGTTGGATCAAGCTCGGCTGGCTCAACCTCGGTTGAGTCGCCTTCAACGGACTCGTCTCGCGCGAGCGAGACAGACGTTCGAAGCCTTCACCTTTGGCAAATTCAATCGATCCGCGATGTACTCGTCATCGGTGCCGTTGCGGGCACGATCTACGTGGGCTACGCGATGCGCACCGTCACGGTGCCGTTGTTGATTGCGCTCGCGCTCGCGTATCTCGTCGAGCCACTCGTCGCGCGCATGACATCGTGGCGCCGCATGAATCGCCCGTTGGCGGTCGGTTTCATTCTCACCGCACTCGGTGTTCTTCTCGCGATGTCGATCGCGATTGTGGTGCCGCTTGTTGCGGCGCAGACGATTTCGTTCGCGGAGAGTTTGCGCAGCGGTCGGTACGACGGCGCGGTCGAGCGCATTATTGAAGTCGTCCCGGACGACTATCGCGCTGATGTACGCGCGTGGGCAGATCGTGTGATTCACCCGTCCTCGCGAGCGCAAGATTCGACGCATGCGACGAGCGACACGACAATCGAAACGCCGGAGATTTCGCCGGAGACGCCTGTCGACGCACCAACGGCATCTGCTTCAAGCGAGGCAAAGTCAAGCCATGCGGCCACGAAGTCGCCCACGCCGAGTGCAAGTTCAGGCCAAGTCGCACAAGACGGCTCAGTGATCGCGCGACTTCCCGAGAGCGTGACGCAAGTGAGTCTCGACAATCCGATTGTCAGCATCCTCGGTGCAGGTGCTGGGCAGGTCTATGGACTCTCCCTGCGACTTCTCCAACTCGGGCTCGTCGCGTTCCTCATTCCGTTCTACTTCTACTACTTCAGCGTGCACTGGCCCGCGATCGTTGGATTCTTCGGCTCGTTTGTTCCCGATGAAAACCGCGGGAAGGTTGGCGAGATTGTCGCGGAGATGGATCGCGCTGTCGCAGGCTTCGTGCGCGGACGCATCGTGATCTGCGTCATCATGGGCGTGATGTTCGCGATCGGTTGGCAAATCTGCGGAGTGCCCTACGGCATCGCACTTGGCCTCTTCACGGGCGCTCTTTCGATCGTTCCCTATCTCGGAGGTGTGGGGCTGCCGTTCGCAGTGCTGCTCCTCGTGGTCGATCAATTCGGCCTCGTCGCGGACGAGCGCATGCCGATTTGGGCGATGCTGCTTTGGCCGACGGTGGTGTTCGTGGTTGTGCAAACCATCGAAGGCTATTTGCTCACGCCGGTGATCGCAGGGAAAGCGACCAACCTCGATCCCGTCACGATCGTCGTTGCGATTCTGGCAGGTGGATCGATTGCGGGTGTGTACGGCATGCTGCTGGCGATTCCCGCGGCTGCCTGCGGAAAAATTGCTGCGCGACGACTGTTGTTGCCGCGCATCCAAGATTGGGCGAGTGGCCGTGT
>JAIYCA010000426.1 GCA_027488265.1 Planctomycetaceae bacterium | reverse complement strand
CCTGCGATCCCGTTCGTGATGATTCTGCGTCTCACTGCTGCGACGGAGCCAATTCCGGTCTGGCAAACGGCGCTGTCTATCGTGTGGGGCTTTGCCTGTGCGTACGGCATGCTGTGGGTTGCGGCACGGATCTTCCGTGTCGGCGTCCTCATGCAAGGCAAGCCACCCACGCCGAAGGAACTGATTCGCTGGGCGTTCGTGAAGTGACGTGAAGTAAAGTCATGCGAAGTGACGCGCACAGGTGCGCGCACGTACGCTGGCGCGGACGCTTGAACGCGTGACCAACGCGGTCGCTGTTCAAACGTCTTCCTCCCAGCGAACCCGAGCATGTCCGACCTTGTTTCTTGGTTCCTCTCGATCGGCTCGTTCGCAAGCATCGTCTTGCTGACGGCGCTTGCCGCTCGAAGTTTCGCGGGTGACGCAGCACACGGTCGGCGACGGTGCCCGCGCTGTTGGCATGAACTTGGCCCAAACGGCCTCCGCTGCGCCGAGTGCGGTCATCTCGCGCGTGACGAGAACGACGTGGGCCGCACGCGACGCTCGCCTTGGCGCGGAGGATTCGCGCTCCTCGGTGTTGTCGCGATCGCGTTCGCAGCTCGCACGCGCTTTCTTGATCGGGGGCCATGGTCCGTCGCTCCGACGTCGATCTTGCTCTCCGCAACACCATGGTTCACGGACGGCGGCTATCGTTCGGCGCCATGGGAACTCGCGCAGCGCATCTCGGCCGGCGACCTCGATGACGCGCAACTCGCACGGGCGGTGCGCGTCTTCGCAGAAGGCGACTCCGATGCGCCGCCTTCCAGCGATGTTTGGAAGGCGAAGTACGGGCAAGTCGGCCGCGCATTGCTGCTACGAGTGCCGCGCAACGATGCGTCGCTCCTGCCGCTCATCGATGTGCCGCCGCGCATTTCGCTCGATGTGCTGCCCGGCGACGCGACGGCCCCGCTTCTTGTGCTCGACGCAGAAGTGTGGTGGCCGTCGTTCGTGGAGGGTCTCGCAACGGTGAAGTTTGCAGACGGCACACAGCGCGAGGCGAGCTTTGAGCCGGGCGGGCGGGCGCCAGGCTTACTCCTCGCCGCGAAGCCGGAACTCCTCGGGACAACGTGCCAAGTCACGCTTTCGCACCGGATCCGCGGCAGCGATGAAGCGTGGACCAACACCTCACCCGTCGAGATCGCCATTCCAGCGCCGCAATCGGCACGCCCACCAAACGGCACGCTGATCGCCGAATCGGACAGCGCACTCCGCGACGCTGTTGCCGCCGCGTTTGCTGAAGGACTTGTCGTCTGGAAATCGGGCACGCCGCGCGCGGGACTTCGCTTCAACACTGCTGCCACCGCCGATGAGCGCTTCACCGATGTCGCAATCGGGCTTGTGGTGGAACTCCTCGAGGAGGGCATTCCGCGCCGTACGAGCCGCATTTGGTGGCGCGGCGGGATTGCAGGCGCTTCCCCACGGTGGTTCCCTTCGGAAGAAGACGTCGAGGCGCTGGGCCGACTTTGGGCCGCGCCGACGGGCGACGATACGGCTGAGGATCGTCGCTGGTCGCTCCGGATCCGTGGCGACGCGCAACTCGCCGCCTACGCGCAATACCTCGCGACGGACGACGATCGAACCGCGCCGCCCATCATTCTCACCAGGCGATTCGAGGGCAGCGTCGAGATTCCTGTCGTCGTCGAGCGCATGAATGCGCCGTCGCCTGCTCGACGATGGATGGAGCAACGCACCCCACCGAGCGAATGACGCGCAGGGTGTTGGCCGTTCGCGCAAGCCCTCTACGCAAGCCCTCTACGCAAGCCCTCTACGCAAGCCCTCTACGCAAGCTGTGAAGGAACGCGACGCCCCGCGACCCCGTCGGGAGGATTCGGAAGACGAAACGTCTCCGAGCGCGGCGCCCACGGTGGAGAAACCGCGCCAGCCAGGGACGAGCGCTCGAACCCCAATGCAAGGTGGGTTCGACGTCCATCGATCCCGACCTTCCACTCGATGCGCGGTGCGCAAAGGAGGCCTGGTCTTCGTCGCGGAACTCGCCGATCCCTTGGGGTCAAGCAAGGTTCGAGGCGATGTGCCTAGCAGTCCGCCCGCAGGGGTCGCGAGGCGTCGGGGCCGAGTGTAGACGGAGCCCGAGAGCCCGTCCGAGTGCAATTCCCCCGCTTCCGCGGAACTTTCAGTCGTTTGACATGGTGCGACCGTTCCCGCATGATGCGCGGACCTTGAGGAAGAATTCATGATTCGTAAGACTGTGCTTGCTACCGCTGCCCTGCTCGCCTTCGGACTCGTGGGCTGCGCCTCCGATCCAAACAAGACCGACCTGAAGTCGATCACGGGCAATCTCACGCCTGAGTTGATGAACACCTCAGAGCGCCCCGTCGATGTCGACGTGAATTGGGCGATGAACGCGAATCAGGATCTTCGCGGCATGTGGAACGACCTCGGTCGTTTCTGGCTGACCGACAAGCCGAGCGCGCTGAGCCCGTATCCGATCCAGCCGACCGGCGGACAGCCCTGACGTATTTGAGCGCTCGCGACTCGCTTCGCTTTCGCTCGCTTTGGCGTGAATAGCACCAGAGGGAGCCGACGCAGCGGCGACCACGAAAGATACGAGCGCTCGCAACCTGCTTCGCAACTTGCTCGCTTTGGCGT
>JAIYCA010000174.1 GCA_027488265.1 Planctomycetaceae bacterium | reverse complement strand
GATCCACAAGGGCTTCCTCACCTACGCCAACCAAGACGACAAGGGCCGCCTCCCGATCCCAGGCCTGATTCGCCGTCAGGCTGTCGGTGGCGTCTTCTACCCGGGCCAAGGTGAAGAAAACCCAACCCAGAACCGCACCGAAGGTCTGTACAGCTCGATGATCGCGAAGGGCTTCATCACTCCTGAAGTCTGCGTTTCGCCGGTCGAGACCAACCCCGTCGTCAAGACGAAGTCGGACTACAACTACAACTCGTACAACCCAGGCGCGGCTGGTGACGCTTCCGGACCGTTCCACTGGGATGCCTCGTTCAAGGCCAACATCCACACCAATCCAGACGGCGGAACGAACCTCGTCTCCCACACTTCGTACGCCCACCTCGCCCTCATTGGCGATCGCAAGAAGTACCACTGGTCGAACAAGGCTGACGGCACCCGTCCGATGATGGGCAACCGCGGCACCTTCAAGGGCAAGGTCCAGGGTGACAACTACTCCAAGAGCTACACCCTCTCCTTCCACGCTCCCGACGACACCTGGGAAGGCAACATCTGCTACGGCGACAACCACGTCAGCCTCGAGAAGAGCTTGATCCCCGACACCGTTCAGTACGAGTGCGGCAGCTCGAACCTCGCGAAGGACAACCTCTTCACCGTCGACAGCTACTTCCAGTCGACCCAGTGCGGCGGCCCGATCCTCGGCGGCGATACTTGGCTCTGCATGCACCACGCAGCAACTGCCACGCTCATCACTGAGTCGAAGGAACTCCTCACCAACGGCGCCACTCCGGTTCCGTGATCGAAGTTCCTCTCTTGACGCGTTGATTCACTATTCACGAACGCACATTTCAGACTGTTTGAACCCGTCGGAACTCGTGCGCTCACTCTCGAAATCATTCTCGCTCACCAATTTCGGAGCAGATACATGCAAAAGAACACCAGCCATCGCAGCAGCCGCGGCTTCACGCTCATCGAGCTGCTCGTCGTCATGGGCATCATCGCCCTCCTCCTCGCGATCCTCCTCCCCGCTCTCGGTAAGGCTCGCGCCACCACCAAGCGCGTGAAGGATTCGACGCAACTCCAGCAGATCCACAAGGGCTTCATCACCCTTTCGCTCGACTACAACGGCATCTACCCAACCCCAGGTCTCATCAACCGCATCGGCACCGTCCCAGGCGTCGGCGCTGAAGACCTCGCGAAGAACACGCACGCGAACATGTACTCGGCGTGCATCATGAACAACGCGTTCGACGCGCAGTCGCTCGTTTCGCCAGCCGAAGTCAGCACGAACGTCCTCGCGTACGCGAACTACAACTTCGATGCGTACAACGTCACCTCGGCTTTCGATACCTACTGGGATACGAACATGAAGTCGGACCTCACCACGCTCTCGAACACGAGCTACGGCACCCACCACCTCGCGGGCTCCCGCAAGGCGAAGGAGTGGAAGGACACCAAGAACTCGAAGTTCGTCGTCCTTGGCAACCGTGGCGTGAAGAACGGCAGCCTCGCGCCGGCCGACTACAACACGTCGCGCACGCTCCAGATCCACGGTGCAGCGAAGCAGTGGGAAGGCAACGTCTGCTTCAACGACAACCACGTCATCTTCGACAACAAGTTCTCGCCAGATGGCATCGGCACGTTCGCGGCCGCAGGCTCGACCGTTCCGGTTCCAGACAACATCTTCGCCGACGACACTGCGGCGAACGGCGCTGACTCGTGGCTCACCGTCATCTCGGCGATGAGCGCTCAGGGCGCACCGACCATCACGTGGGACTGATTGTCCGACAAGCACGTGTTGCCGAGAGGCAGGTGTCGGAGAGTCTGATGTAGACCTTCCGACGCAAACCTAAAACTTCCCGCGGCCGACCAGAGTCCCTGGTCGGCCGCGGTGCTTTTCGCGCATGCACGTTTCAAGACAGCCCATGGCCTAGTGCCCGCATCTCGAAGGCTTCGACTTCAACGCTACGATGCGAGGATGCTGCGTGGAACGGAATGCGCTCAATCTCGGCGGTCTCTGAAGTCGCCACGCGTTCCAATACAACACACTTTGGCGCGACATGCAGCACCGCTCCTCGCGGTGCTCACTTGTTGCATCGCTTTGCTCGCAACTCGCAGCTTCGCCTCTGCGCAGCAAGTGCAGACCACACCACCGATCGCTGTTCCTGCAGGAAGGCAAGCGGAACGTGTTGCAGTGCTCCCCATCACAGGCCCGATCGACTCGGTCACGCTCTGGTCCATTGAACGACGCTTGAAAGCCGCGACAGAGCAAGGGTTCCAAGCGGTGGTTCTCGAACTCGATACGCCAGGCGGCGAAGTCGGCGCAACGATCGATATCTGCCTTCGCATCAAGAGCGAAGCACCCGCAAACACCGTCGCGTGGATTCATCCGAAGGCCTACAGCGCAGGTACGTTGATCGCGCTCTCTTGTCGCGAGATCATCGTCGCCCCCGGCTCCGTCTTCGGTGACGCGGCCCCAATCGTGGCGATCCCCGGACTCGGATTGCAGCCGCTCCCGCAAGCGGAGCGCGCCAAAATGGAGTCGCCGCTTCTCGATGAGCTCGACGCCGCCGCCGAACGCCGCGGTGACGATCCACGACTCTTGCACGCGTTCGTCGTCACAGAGCGCGAACTCTGGCTCGCTGAGCGCGCATCAGACGGCGCGCGACGCTTTGTTGACCGTGCCGATCTTGAAATGCTCGGAATCGACCCTCAAACTGCACCCGCGAAACTCGATCCCGGAAGCGGACGACGCCCCACACCGCCCGCTGAACTCGCACTCGACCCGCAGGACAACTGGCGCATCGTTGAAACGATCGACGACGGCACGAGGCTTCTTGTCGCGCAATCGGACGAAGCACTTCGATGGGGTCTCGCAGCCAGCACCGTCAAGGATGATCAAGAGTTGCAGCAGTTCTTCGCCGCCCGCGAGATCGTGCCCTTCCCGGAGAGTTGGACCGAGTCGGTTGTGCGATTGATTGTCTCATGGCCGATGCGCATCTTGCTCATCGCGATTTTCGTCGTAGCGCTTGTGATCGAGACGCTGCATCCTGGCATCGGAATCGCTGGCGCGATCGCCGCGGGCGCGCTCATCCTGCTTGTGGGCGCACCAGGGCTGCTTGGTCTCGCCGAGTGGTGGGAGATTCTTCTCGTCATTCTCGGGATCGCACTCATCGGCGTCGAGATTTTCATCACCCCTGGCGTCGGCTTCATTGGGCTCTTCGGCGCCGTCTGCGTGCTCTTCGGCCTCATCGCAAGTTTCACCGGTTCCGATCCAACCAGCGCGGGCGAACGCTCGTTGCTTCTCACCGCGTCAACCACCACCGTGGCAGGCCTCGTGATCGGCGGCCTCCTCACGTGGTTTGCATCGCGCTGGTTCCGCGAAACGACCATCTTCAAGAGAGCCGTGCTTTCCGCTTCCGTCGTTGGAGGCCATGAAATGCCATCTCTCAGCGAACCGCGCATGCCCGCCGTCGGCGTACGCTGCTTCGCCGATACCGACCTTCGACCTGCAGGACGTGTACGCGTCGCGGACGAACTCTTCGACGCGCAGTCCACGGGCGACTACATTGCGCGCGGCGCCGCAGTCGTTGTGATTGCGCGCTCGGGAAGTTCTGTGATTGTGGAACCCCTGCGCGAAGAGTCGAGCGAATCGTGATGATTCGCCATTCCACGCGCCAGCACACGAAAGCCACATGAACGGCGAATCATCCTCCGGTCACCTCATCGCATCGATCCTGCTCGGCGTTGCCGCGTTCGGGATCTTCTTCATCGAGTTCGTGATTCCGTCTGGCGGACTCCTCGCGATTCTCTGCGTGATTTGCGCGATCGCTTCGGTCGTGCTCGGTTTCATGCACGATGCGACGCTGGGCATGACGCTGCTCGCGCTCTACGGGCTTGCAGCTCCGTTCATGCTGATGTTCGGGCTGCGGCTCGCAACGAAGTCGCCGATGGGTCGCCGCATGGTGCTCTCCGCAGAGGACCCCGCGCGAACAGGCGCAAAAATCGCTGAACCGTCGACGGATCTTCCGAAGGTTGGTGCACGCGGCGAAGCAATCACACCGCTGCGACCCGCGGGGTTTGTCCGCATCGGTGGCCGACGCCTCGACGCGAGCGCCGAAGGCGACCTCATCGACTCCGGAACTTCCATCGAAGTTGTTTCTGTACGCGATGGACAAGTACGCGTCCGCGTCGTGCGCTGAACCTTGCTACGCTGCGCCACCGAGTTCCGTCGAAATCCGCCGTGTTTCCGGGAAGCGACCGCTGTGGCGAACACCGACGGGCGCGATTTCTGCACTCTTGAAAGGACACCGAACGATGACCTCGCTCCTTGCCCAAAATGTCACGCCAACCCAAGTGATCGCCTGGATCATTCTGGGTATCGCCTTCCTCATCGGCCTCTTCATCTTCTTCACGATGCTTGGCGTCCTGAAGTTGTATGTGCAAGCCCTCTTCAGCGACGCGAAGGTCGGCATGCTCGATCTCATCATGATGCGGCTCCGAAAGGTCCCACCGGAGGTCATCGTCCTCAACCGCATTTCAGCGAAGAAGGCCGGGCTCGACATTCCAACCGACTTGATGGAAGCGCACTATCTCGCGCGCGGAAACATCAGTCGTGTGGTTGCTGCGATGATTGCTGCAGATAAGGCGTCGATCGAATTGCCTTGGAACCGCGCGACGGCCATCGACCTCGCGGGCCGCGACATTCTCGACGCCGTCCAAACGTCGGTGAATCCGAAGGTCATCGATTGCCCGAGCGTGCAGTCGGGGAAGACCACGATCGATGCGGTCGCGAAGGACGGCATTCAGCTTCGAGCAAAGGCACGCGTCACCGTCCGCACTGCAATCTCGCGACTCGTTGGCGGCGCGACCGAAGAAACCATCATTGCGCGCGTCGGTGAAGGCATCATTTCAACCATCGGTTCTGCGGGGGATCACAAGAGCGTGCTCGAAAACCCCGACCGCATTTCGAAGACGGTGCTTGCGAAGGGCCTCGACTCGGGCACGGCATTCGAGATTCTTTCGATCGATATCGCAGACGTCGACGTCGGTGAGAACATCGGCGCCCAACTCCAAGCCGCACAAGCGGAAGCGGACACCAAGCGCTTCCAAGCGCAGGCCGAGCAGCGTCGCGCGCTCGCCGTCGCACAGGAAGTGGAGTATCAAGCCGAGGCGCAGAAGAATCGCGCGCTCGTTGTGCTCGCCGAAGCCGAGGTACCGAAGGCGGTGGCAGAGAGCCTCCGCACGGGCAAACTCGGCTTGATGGATTACTACCGCATGCAGAATCTCACTGCGGATACCGCGATGCGTACAGCGATCGGTGGCGGCGGAACCTCGCAGGCCTGACCTGCGAGAGACTGCGCGACGTTTGGGTTGGGAAGGATCCTCACCTCACGATGCCGACACTTTTCGTCGTCATGCCTGTGTACAACGAGCCTGCAACGCTAGGCGAAGCGGTCGCGCGCGCGCGACGTGCGCCACTCCCCGCTGGTTGGAAGGCGCAGGTTGTACTCACTGATGACGGATCGGATGATGCGACTCGCGCATGCGTCCGCGCACTCGGCGACCAAGGCGAAGCGCTTGTCTCGTTTCATCCGAAGAATCGCGGCAAAGGCGCCGCCATCCGAACGGGCTTCGCGCGTGCACTCGAACTCGCACGCGACGAAGACGCTGTTGTCATTCAAGATGCCGACCTCGAATACGACTCGGCCGAATTCGCGCGGCTGCTTGAACCCGTGCGATTGGGCAAGGCAGATCTCGTCGTTGGCAATCGTTGGGCAGATACGCCGAAGAGCCTCAAGCGACGAGTGCATCGCCTCTTAAACGGGGTCCTTACATTCGCGAGCAACATGGTCACGGGCCTTGTGGTCCGCGACATGGAATGCTGCCTCAAGCTGTTTTCGATCCCAGCTCTGCGCACGATCTTGCCAGACCTCGACGAGGAGCGCTTCGGCATCGAGCCACAAATCATCGCGGCCGCTGCGCGTCATCGTCTGCGACTTTGTGAAGCGCCCGTGAGTTACGACCCGCGTGGGTTCGATGAAGGTAAGAAGATCCGCATGAAGGACGGCTTCCGCGTCTTCATCGTGCTCTGGCGCGAACGGCGTCGCGCACCTCGCGCGGTACACTCGCGCGCGTGAACGTCCCGGACAACAACACGCCATCGACGCACGACCGCGCGATGTCGCGCGAAGCGACACACAGCGCGCGCGCGCCGGGAAAGCCGACGCGGGCGAAGATGTTGGTGCAAGTCGTGGGATTCATCCTCGGTTGCGTTCTCATCGGTTGGTGCATCCAACGCGCGTGGAAAGATGGCGGCGAAGGCCTCGCAAAGCTGCGCGCGGCCGATCCAACGCTCGTCGCGTTGCTTCTTCTCTCGACGCTCGGCTCGATCATTTGCTCTGGACTCACGTTTTGGTCGGTCGTCCGACCAATCCGTCGCGTCGGCAACATCGAGATGCAAGCCGTCAACCTGATGGCGACGCTCTTCAATTACGCGCCCATCCGACTCGGACTCGCGCTGCGCTGCGCATATCACTGGCGCGTTGATCGCATGCCTGCCACCGATATCGCGGCATGGATTACCGGCGTTGCCATCGTGACACTCGGAACACTCGGCGCTGGGCTCTCCGCTGGACTCATTCAAATCGCCGTCGGACGCGAAACGCTCGCGCTCGACTGGCTCTGGTTCCTTGGATTTGTTGGTGTCATCGTCGTGGGGTCGACCGTCACGATGCTCGTCGGTCGATCTCCGCTCCTTCGTCGCGTCTTGAAAGGCGGCGAGCGCGTGCTTGTCGAGCCACGGGCGCTCTTCGGCGGCATCGTGTTCCGCACAGTCGATCTCGCGATGTGGGCGATTCGCATGTGGGCGGCTGCCAAAATCGTCGGTGTTTCGCTCGGTCCGGCGCAAGCCGCGATGCTCGCTGCGGTCGCAATCCTTGGCGCAGGAAATCCACTCGGTCGCATCGGTTGGCGGGAAGGACTTGTCGCGCTCGTCGCGCCGTACGTCATCGCCTCACAGTCGGGCGACGGCGAAAGCCTCGATGCACTGACCGCACAACTCGCGCTTCTTGAGAGCGCCGGCGAAGCGATCATCAGTCTTCCACTTGGCGTTGTTGGCGCAATCTGGTGCGCACGACGCTTGAAGCGCGTACCGTCTGCGATCTGAGCGACCTCCTGAACGATCCTTAAGCGATTCCGTGAGCGATTCTGTGAGCGACTCCACATCCAACTCCGCATCCAATCGAGAGAACGAGCGCGACGATCGCCCCGTCGCGCTGCCGTTGGTTGTGCTGCCACTCAACGCGCAACGCTACAGCTGCCACGGCTGTGGAAACTGTTGCCGCGATTTCACCGTCCAACTCCGCCCCGCCGACCTTCGCAAACTCGAATCCCAGACGTGGGCTGAGAAACTCGGCATGCCCGTCACTGTCGACTTCCGTGGCGTCACCTATCTCCGTCAACGCGAAGACGGTGCATGCGTCTTCCTGATGGACGACGGCCTCGGCCGTATCCACAAGGAGTACGGATTTGCGGAAAAGCCAATCGCGTGTCAGATGTTCCCGTTCGTACCAGTTCCCGACGACCGTCGCACGCGCGTTGGATTGAGCTTCGCGTGCCAAAGCGTGCGCGAAAACAAAGGTGCAGAACTCCGCAGTCACACCGCAGAGATCGATCGGATGACGCGCGCGATTCCCGAAACGCGCATCGCGACGTACACCGCCATGCTCGCCGACGCGATGGGTGCGAAAGAGGGCGAACTCGACACGCTCTCGTACGCCGTCGACGCGTATCTCGCGCGCGGCGATCTCACCTTCCGTGATCGCTTCGACGGCCTCGCGTGGGTTGCGGCGAGTCTTGGTCGCGCGAAGCTGGCTGATGTGCGCGCGACGCGTTTCCGTGAACTCGTCTCGCTGCTCTTCTCTGCGCTTCCTGCCGAACTTGAACACCTTCCGCTTGAGGCCGCGCTCCAAAAGCAATCGCGGCTCTTGCGTCAAGCGGTCTACGCACGACTCGAAGACGTGCAAGTGAACACCGCGAAATCGCGCGGGCGTTGGCGCACCGTCCTTTCGCAACTCTTAGCAAGCCGCGCATTCACGCGCGGAAAAGGGCGGGTTCCCTCCGTCGCGCGTGGGCTACTCAACGAGGCTTCCTTCGACCAAATCGCACAGGTGCCGATCCTGAGCGAAAGCCCAGATCGTGACGGGATTGAGGATCTCTTCG
>JAIYCA010000277.1 GCA_027488265.1 Planctomycetaceae bacterium | reverse complement strand
CGCCGAAAATGCCGCGGAATTTCCCTGCGAGTGAGAAGCGGCTTGCAGCGCTCCTTGGTGACGAGTGAGTTGCAGATCCTCTAAAGCGCAAGTTCGCTCGCCCACATTCAACACAACCGGGTAGATCGAATTGGCAAGACAGCGGCAAGGCGGCGGATTACGAAAATGCGTACGGCCGGAACTTCTCGAGCAGGCCAAGTTCTTCTGAATGCAGCAGCCCGCGATTCGTGCCCAAACGACTCGCTGCCGGTGAGTCGATGAGGTTGCTCGAATCCGCAGGTGAGATCTGGAAGAGCACCTTCCAATCGAACTCGCGCAGCGCATTGCGATCGAACGAACGCTGAAGACTTGCGAGCGTGTCACACATCACGAGCACGTGGACACCAGCAACGGGGCCTTCGCGCACAATCCCTGCGAGCAACTTGTCGGGCGATGGCGGCCCGTCACTTCCGCTGAACGAGAAATCATCTTCGTTGCGACGAAGCGTTCGGTAACGCTGCAACTGATGCACGACCAAGAATCTCCGCGGGCGGCCAGGATTCTCTGCGCGGTCCGTCACGTCCTGTGCGATCTCCGCGAGGCGCGACTCCACATCGCGATAGGCGACGAAGTTCGCCTTGATGCCGCGATCTCGGGCAAAGCGCTCGAGCATGCCATACTCCGGCGCATCTGCAGGTGTTCCATCGAGAACGTCAATCGTCGCGTCAGGCGCCTCAAGATGGATCGAAAGCAGGAACGCTGCAGTCGTCGCGAGCGCTTGATCGTCGCGCGGACAAATCGATGCGACATTCGCGCCCGCTGCACGTGCGAGCCGCGCACATGTTGGATCCTTGATCGCCACGGCTTCGCCCGTCCAAATGCGCACATTGCCGCGCGGATCTGGCTTCAAGTGCTTGCGTGTACCAGGATGGAGCGACATCGGTGCGCGCGCATCTCCTTCGAAAACGATGCGAGGAAGCTCATCGAAGCGGCCCTGTGCGCGGCGCTCGCATTCACCGAGCCAAACATCGCGCTTCTCATCGGGCAAGAACGCGACTTGGAACGGCGAGTTACCCTCGATCCGACCGCCGGCATCGTTGTAGATCGCTTCGCCAGGTCGTGAGAGAAGTCGTGCGGCGAGATTCTCATCCGAGAGAATCAGTTGCGAATCGGCTTCGCTGCACTGGAGCGCGATGCGCACGCCCATTTGTCCCATGGTGCTGCGCGCGAGGGAGTAGGCACCACCGAGCGTCTGCGAACCGAGGATGGCATGCATGCCGAAGGCGCGGCCCTGTCGCACGAGTCGATCGAGCAACATCGATGCGCCCTGCGCAACACGATCATCGTCAAGGAAGAACTCCTGGAATTCGTCGATGACG
The DNA here is from genome assembly GCA_027488265.1 of Planctomycetaceae bacterium. Taxonomy (GTDB): domain Bacteria; phylum Planctomycetota; class Phycisphaerae; order Phycisphaerales; family SM1A02; genus QWPT01. Next base: position 6,447 of record JAIYCA010000277.1, on the reverse strand, counting down.
AGCAAGATGCGCGGCATGCGAACATCGCTCCGCGCAGCGCGGAAACTCGCGATGTCTTGCACGCCAGCGTCTCGGAAGAGTTCGCCGCGACGAGAGAGTTCGGCGTCCAAACCCTCAAGCACCGAGAGGCCGAACTCGCGATCGGATTCAATCGCAACCGCGCGTGCGTGCGGAAGCGCATGTTCAGCGTACGTCTTGAATTCGACGCCCTTCTTGAAGTCGACAAGCCACAGTTCAACCTCGTCGGGTGAATACCACGTCGCGAGTCCGGTGATGATGGCGTGCAGCAGCGTGGACTTACCCGAGCCCGTTTTTCCTGCGATCAACGCGTGCTGGCTTGTGCCTTCACCAAGCAAGAACTGCTGTAAGCGCGTGGCACCCGCGCGACCGACGGGAACGCGAAGGTTGCGCGCGCTCGAAAGCGACCAGAACGTATCGGGCTTCGGCGCGATCGCGTCAAAGGGAACCTCAACCCGCGCCGCCGTTTTGGCGTGGCGACCAATCCGAGTAAGCATCGGAATCAGTCGTTCATCACTCGGTGCGGTGTCGAGTTCAAGCGGCAGTGTCGCGAAAGGGCCAGATGCGATGCGATGTTGCGATGCGCTCTTCGGATCGTGCCGCACGATGGTGCAATTGGTAGTGATCTCATCGGTCGAGATGCCGTCTGGTAGCGGCGCCTTTGCATCTCGGAGAAGGATGACGTGCACCCCACATCGCTGACCAGCGCGCAGAATTGAGTTCATCCGCGCTGCAGCTTGCTCGCTGAAACTCGCAGGGAAATCAGCACACACGAGGAATCGGTAGGGCTCTGCGATTTCGCCCGCAGCATCGTTGTACGCATCGATATCTTCGAACTCGTTGCGCAGATACTTCTGAATCACCGTTTCCATGTGCTCGGTGAGATCTACGAGTCGTTGTTCGATCGCGCGAGGATCGGTCCAAATGCGCTCTCCGACGAGGAGTTCAAATTCGTCACCAAGGTGCATGAACGCGGCGAAACTTTCGCCGAGTCCAACGGGATCAATGAAGGTAAAGCGCGCTTTGGAAGGGGGGATTGAGATAAGGATGCGCGCAAGCAACGACTGCACGGCGCTGAGTGCTGCCGCCCTCGTCTCCGGCGTGGTTTCGATGACAAGATTGCCTGTGCGTGGAAACGCGAGCGCGGCGGGGATGCGGAACGACGCTGGCATCTCGACGTGGAACGCAGGATCGGTCGGCAGGCCTCCTGGCATCGCGGAAGGTTCGAGTGTGAGCGTGCCAAATCGGAAGAGGCTCGCACGATCGCGCGCGATTCCGCCGCTTGCGAAATCGAATGCAGTCCACGCGACATTCTCGCGACGATCTTCCTGCTCGACAGCCGCGAGCAGATCACGGCACTCAGTCGCCGTTTGAATCCAGTGTTGGCGCGCGCCTGCGAGTCGCGATTCCTCTTCGACGTTCAGTGCCGTGGTCTCTTCAGCTGCCCGCGCGGTTTCAATCTCCTCGGCGGCGCTCGATCGAGCCGTGACTTCTTCGACGCGTTTGGTACGCGCATCCTCTGCAGCGTTCACCACGTTGGAACACTGTGTCACCGCTTCCGCTGCTGCTGTCTTGGACGAGGATTCGACGCGCTCAAGCCGCCGCTTCAGCGCCTTCGGTACTTCCGCGATAGGGCCATCGAACTTGGCGTGCGCCTTGCGTTCTTCCGCATCCTCGCGTGCCTTGAACTGGAGATGCGCTGCCTCGCGCCGTTCGACATCTTCGCGTTCCGCGCGAGCCTTTGCATGAGCAATCGCCGCCAGATCTGCGGAAAACGGCTTCCAGACCCGACGCATCGCGTTGTTCGCGATGCTTCGCAGGACGAGCAGCAATATCACGACGAAAACGAGAGCGCCACCAGCGCTTGCGCCAGCGATAAGCGCCCATCGTTCTTCATCGAACAGGGTTGCCGCACCACCAATGACGCCTGCGCCGATGATGAGTGCCAGCGAAAGGACAAACGGTGCTGCACCGCTGAGCAGTCGCGCGGCACGTGTCGCGAGAATGACATCGAGGTGGTCTTGCGCCCTCGAGAGCAGAACTTTGATCTCTTCTTCCGCGCCCAGAGCGCTTTCAGGTGTCGCATCTGAAGCCGCCGGCGGCACCGGCAAGCGACAACTCTTCAGGTACGCCTTTGCGCGGGATTCAAGTTCGGCTGCCTGTCGCGTCCACTCGCTCAGTCGACCAGCCAATTCACGCGAACGTGCACGCTCGGCCTCTTCGCCTGCCTCACGCATCGCTTCGCCCATGAGAAGCGCTTCTTCGAGGCCTCGCTGGAGACGGATCAAATCTGCTTCAAGTGAGTTGCGAAGTTCTTCGCCCCGCTCTCTGCGCGAGGACTCAATCTCCGCGAGGGTTTGGTCGCGAAGCGCGGTGGCCTCGGCTTCAATCTGCGCGGCGAGTGCGTGGGCCGCGTCCACATCGTTGGTCCGCGATTGGCGAATCGTCGCAAGCGCGCGATCGTGGGCGACGCGGGCACGATCGCGTTTGGCACGCATGTCTGCGGTGACTTCATCAATGACCCGTTGGCGCGCGACCAAGGCCTCGATCAGTGTTGCAGCGACGTCGGAAAGTCCCGCACCGACATCACCCGCGCCGCGCGCTTTCAAGAGTGCATGTACCGAGCTGATGGCTTTACCTGCGGCGGAACCGCTCTGCGCGGAATCCTCCGGCGAAGAACTCTTGTGCGCATTCGTCGCTGCATCCGCTGCCATCGCCCGTTCGCTCATACGTCGAAGCGTACCACGGCTCCACATGCGCGGCTAAAAGCCTCATGGTCTACAACGCGAACCGAACGCGCCCGCGTCCTCGAGACACAGCAACGACATCAACACATGCCGTCGACGAACTCAGTTACCCACGCTTCTTGACGCCTCGTTCGCGAAGGTGACGAACATACGGTTCCGCGATCGCTTCGGCCGCACGGTAGGGTGCGAGGAATCCGGTCGCATCGCCATCGGTGGGCGGGCGATCGGCGTCGGCGTGAATCGGAAGCGTCACGACGCTTTCGGGCAGGATGAGATCCGTCACCGGTGTACCTGCCTCGATCAGTCGACCATCACGGCGCCGGAGTTCTTCTGGCGCATTTTCAGCCGCGTGTTTCGTGAGCGCAGCAAGCAACTCTTTTTGCTTCGCTTCACCAAGCGCCTTCCAATCGGCGCGACCGCGACACTTCGGGAATCCGCTGCAACCAAGCCACGGACCGCGCTTGCCGTCGCGCACGTTGCAGACGCGACCACACTTCGTGCAAACGATTTCAGGATCTTGGAGTGGGGGAGGCGAAGGCAGAACGATGCGATCCTTCTTGTCGAGGCGCACGACGAACTTCACCGTCGGATAGTTGACGCTCGAGATGTACTTGCCGAACTTACCACTTCGAAGCACCATCGCTGAACCATCGACTGGGCAGACCAAATCGAGTGCGACATCCGACACGGGTTCGCCCTGCTCGTTGAGCCGCGATGCGAAGTCGCACTCGGGGTAACCCGAGCAGGAGAGGAACCAGCGTCCGCCGCCAACGCGCTCCTTCGCGCGCTTTCCGCACTTCGGGCACGCGTACTTCGTCCAACGCCACAACGGAACTTCGCGCATGCGCGTGAAGGATTCATCGAGCGTCTTCCCTTCGAGCATGCCCTTGATTTCACTCAGAATAGAGCGCCAATCTTCTTCGTTCGCTTCGACGCGATCGAGGCGTTCTTCCATGAGGCGCGTGTATTCGTAATCAAACAGCAGGGGGAAGCCGCCGATGAGGAGCGACACCACAGCCTCGCCAAGAGCCGTTGCATGAAAGCGACGACCCTTCTGCTCAACATATCCGCGCGATTCAATCGTGTTCACAATTGACGCGTAGGTACTCGGTCGACCGATGCCGCGCGACTCGAGCTCCTTCACGAGTGATGCTTCAGAGTATCGCGACGGCGGCGCACTAAATCGTTGCAGTGCGTCGATGGAAACGCCAGCGAGTTCCTGCTCGACCGCCAACTTGGGGAACGTCGCTTCTTCGTCATCTTCGGTGATGTCTTCGACGAGTTTGAGGTATCCGTCGAACACCACAACGCTGCCAGATGCGCGCACAACGGCGCCAGTCTTCTTGTCGCTGCGCTCGAAACGAACGGTGGTGAGGTCGTACTTTTTCTCGGCCATCTGGCAGGCGACAAAGCGGCGCCAAATGAGTTCGTACAACTGATATTGCTCGGATGAGAGTGCGCCACGCACCGACTCAGGCAAACGGAATGGATCAGTCGGGCGAATCGCTTCGTGTGCTTCCTGTGCGTCTTTGCCGGAGGCGTAGAAATGCGGCTTTTCAGGGAGATATGCGTCACCGAATCGCTTCTTCACGAGGTCGCGCGCCGCGTGCATTGCCTCGCCCGCGATGTGCGTCGAGTCGGTACGCATGTAGGTAATCAAACCGACGCGATCGCCGCCGAGGTCGACACCTTCGTAGAGTTGCTGCGCAATGCGCATCGTGCGATCGGTTGAGAAACCGAGTTCGCTCGACGCAGCCATCTGCATGGTCGACGTCTTAAAGGGCGGCATCGGACGACGCGATTTGCGCTCTGTCTCAACGCTTGCAACGCGATAGGCGACGTTCGCACCGAGCGTGCCAGTCAACGTGCGCGCAAAGCGTGCTGCGCCACGGCCGTTCTTGTTCTCGTTGACCGTGAACGTGACAGCATCAAGACCTGCGGCCTCGACGGCACTCTTCACTTCGGCTGAAAGATCGCGCGGGTTACGCTCGTTCGCCGCAGCCTCAATCTTGAGTTCGCGGCCACCAACCTCGACAAGCCGCGCCTCAATGATGCCTTGCTTCGAGAGAAACGCGAGACGATCTTTCTGCGATGGTCCTTTCGCGCGATCCGTGCCACGCTCGGTGTTGCGCGCATCGCGTTGCGCGAGGAACTCGGCGATCGCCTTCGTAAGCGCGGCGCGTTTTGCCAAATCTGGCGTGAGCCGGACCAAGACGTCCCACGATTCACTCGGGACAAACTCGCGGATCTCTTGCTCGCGCTCAACCACGAGTCGCGCAGCAACGGTCTGGACGCGGCCGGCGCTCAAACCACCCTGACGCATCAATCGCCACAAGAGCGGCGAAATGCCGTAACCGACGATGCGGTCGAGAATGCGCCGTGAATTCTGCGCATTGACCCGCGACATATTGATGGGGCGCGGATGAGCGAACGCCTCACGAATCGCGGTCTTCGTGATCGCGTTGAAGACCACGCGCTTCGCCTCGAGCGGATCGACGTCGAGGACCTCGGCGATGTGCCACGAGATCGCTTCACCCTCGCGGTCAAGGTCTGTCGCGAACCAAACGTCGGCGGCGCCCTTCTTGAGTTTGCGTAACTTGGCAACGGTGTCGCGACGATCCGACGTCACGACATACGTCGTCGCGAACGTCTGCATATCGACGCCCGGAATATCCATCGGCTTCGGCTCGGTCGACGCAGCCTTCTTCTCGCCCTTCACCCGTTTCACGACCTTCTTCTTCGCAGGCGCCTCGCCGTCGGCCTCCGCGGATGCCTTCGCGGCCTTCTCTGGAAGATCTCGCACGTGTCCCTTGGAGGCCTCGACGACATACGTGCCGAGTTCTTTCAGGTACTTCTCGATGGTCTTTGCTTTCGCAGGGCTCTCGACGATGACGAGGTGCGTCCCCTCCACCATGTCGGCGACCGACGCGCCGCTGTCGGTGGAGGCGCGGGGAGCTCGTACGGATTTGGCGGATTTGGACTTCTTCGCTGCCATCGTTGGTTGACTTCCGTTCCGACGAGTTCGCCGGCATCGAGTGGACAAGATCGGCCCAACCCGAGTTGGGGGAATAAAGGAAGCACGGGGTGAAAGTCAAGCAGCGAGTGCGGGGAAATTCCGTGCGGGGTCTCCCTTGCATCGGCTGCGAAATCACGTTACGCGCACGCGCACGACGCGCGCGACGCTGTACGACGAAGGTCGAGTTACACGATGGCGACGGATCTTCGATGCGCTCGAAAGGCGCGTCTTCTCAACGAAGATCCGCTTGCGCGAGACGCTCGACAACTCGTACAACGAGCGACTGAACCGTCGTGTGTTCGTCGCAATCGATCGACACTCCAGGTTTCAGCGCGCGGAAGCGTTTCAACCACGTGCGTTGCTGCTTCGCAAGGCGACGCGATCGAATCTTCGTGCTCTCGGCCGCGTCATCGAGGTCGCGCGCACGTGGCGGGCGCGTGCCATCTCCAATCGCCTGCACGAGTTCCTCGTAACCGCAGGCAGCACGTGCTTGTGCACAGAGAGGTCCACGCTGAAGTAAAGCGGCGACTTCTTCGACAAAGCCTTCGTCGAACATGCGTCGAACACGCGCGTTGATCCGTCGATTGATTGCTTCGACTGGCCAATCCAAGATCACGGTGAAGAGATCGTTTCGACGAGGTGTGACCCCAGCATCGTCCCACGTCG
>JAIYCA010000027.1 GCA_027488265.1 Planctomycetaceae bacterium | reverse complement strand
GCCCGATCACCCCATCGCTCCGCCCCCGCACCACTTTGACCGTCCCTCGATGCAATCCTCGCCCAAGGCCTCCCCACCCGCGGGCGGTACGCGGGTAAATTGCCCTCCCCGTCACCAGCCTCCCGACCAGTTCCGACGCACCGATGCGCGACCTCACGAAGCTCGGTCGGCCAAAGTCGGTTGCGACCCGAACGTTGCGTGAGCGTCTCATCGTCGGTTCGCTTGCTGTTGCCGCGACCTTCTCGATTCTTGTCACGACCACCATCGTGGTCGTACTCGCGCGCGAGACCATCGGCTTCTTCGAATTCCCCGACGTCTCCCTCGTAGAGTTCTTCACCGGACTCGAGTGGAATCCCCTCCTCGGCGCTGAGAAGCACTTCGGTATCTGGCCGCTCGTCTCTGGCACGCTGCTCGTGACCGTTATCGCCGCGAGTTTCGCACTGCCCGTTGGACTGATTTCAGCGATCTACCTCAGCGAGTACGCGAGCCCGCGCGTTCGAGCCACCCTCAAGCCGGGGCTTGAAATCCTGGCGGGTATTCCCACTGTCGTGTACGGCTTCTTCGCGCTGACTGTCATCACGCCGCTCTTGCAGAAAGCCAATCCGTTTCTCGAGACGTTTGGCGGTGGCGCTGCGCCCATCGCATTTGGAAACTACAACGCCATGGCCGCCGGCCTCGCCACTGGCATCATGATTCTTCCGATCGTGTGCTCCCTCTCCGAGGATGCGCTGCGTGCGGTTCCCCGCAGCCTGCGTGACGGTGCGTTTGCGCTCGGCGGAACCCGCTTCGATGTCTCGGTAAAGGTCGTGCTTCCCGCGGCGCTTTCTGGCATCGTCGCGGCGTTTCTCTTGGCGATTTCACGCGCTGTGGGCGAAACGATGATCGTCGCACTCGCCGCGGGCGGTATCGCGCAAATCACCGCGAATCCTTCCGCCGAAGTGCAGACCATGACGGCATACATGGTGCAAATCTTCCTCGGCGACGCGCCTGCAACGGGCGTTGAGTACAAGTCGAGTTACGCAGTCGCCGCGACGCTCTTTGTGATGACGTTCGTCATCACCATGATCGGCCAGTGGGTGCTGCGTCGCTTCCGCGAGGAGTACGACTGATGGCAAAGTCTCGCTCGATCGCCAGCCGAGTGTTCAAGGACCGCGCGTTCCTATGGGCGTGTCTCGTCGCGACAAATGTTGCGATCGTGGTCCTCGCGGTGCTGCTCATCTCGATCTTCTGGCAGGGATGGGACACTCTCTCGTGGAAGTTCATCACGAGCTTCGCTTCGCGAAAGCCCTCTGAGGCGGGCATCCTTGCGCCGTTGATGGGCTCTGTCTGGGTCTGCACGATCTGCGGACTCGTGGCGCTTCCACTCGGTGTCGGCACCGCGATTTACCTCGAAGAATTTGCCAAGCGGTCTTGGTTTACCAAGATCGTCCAGACGAACATCATGAATCTCGCCGGTGTGCCGTCGATTGTTTACGGGATCCTCGGACTCACCGCATTTGCCCGCATGTTCGGCGCGTTCGGCACCAATGTCGACGACGCGTACACCATCGGAAATGAGGAGAGTTTCTTCTTCCTTCGAATTCCCTTCGGCTCGTCGGTACTCGCAGGCGGATTGACGCTGATGCTCGTCATCTTGCCTGTCGTGATCATCTCGACGCAGGAAGCCTTGCGTGCTGTTCCGTCGTCACTGCGTTCGGGCGCACTCGCCCTCGGCGCAACGCCGTGGCAAACCGTTTGGGGCATCACACTTCCTGCGGCGATTCCAGGAATCATGACCGGCGCGATTCTCTCGATGAGTCGTGCGATCGGTGAGAGCGCCCCGCTGCTTGTGCTCGGCGGCCTTCTCCTCGTCTTCAATACGCCGACCAATCTGATGAGCGACTTCGCCATCTTGCCGCTCCAGATCTACAACTGGGCTGGTCGCCCGCAGGATGAATTCCATGCGATCGCGGCGAGCGCGATCATCATCCAGTTGTGCGTGCTGCTTTTCTTCAACGGCATTGCCGTCTTCATCCGTCAGAAACTCCAGAAGCCGCTTCAGTGATGCGGAAATCGATGAGATTCCTTCCGATCACGATACTTCGTCCGAAGTTTGCGAACACCTGAGAACCGCCATGCAGAGCGAGCCCACCACCCCACCGAAGCCCGCGTCCACGCAGAGTTCGTTTGCGCCTGGACATCGTGCCGACGTGCCGAGCCTTGCAGGGGCTGGCTCAGGCCACGCGACGACGTCGATGCAGACGGCAATCACGGTTCGCGGCTTCTCAAGTTGGTACGGCGAGTTTCAGGCTTTGAAGGGTCTCGACCTCGACATTCCTGCGCGTCACGTCACGGCGTTCATCGGGCCATCGGGTTGCGGAAAGAGCACGTTTCTTCGCTGGATCAACCGGATGAACGACACGATTTCCTCCGCACGCGCGGAAGGGAAACTTGATCTGCACGGCGAAGACTTGCTCAATCGCACGCTCGACGTGGTCGACCTCCGTCGACGCGTCGGCATGGTGTTCCAGAAGCCGAATCCGTTCCCAAAGTCGATTTACGACAACGTCGCGTTTGGACCGCGTCTTCACAAGACGTATTCACGCGCGGAGCTCGACGAGTTGGTCGAACAGAGCCTGCGACAGGCGTCGATCTGGAACGAGGTGAAGGACCGCCTGCACGCGTCTGCGCTCAGCCTGTCGGGTGGACAGCAGCAACGGCTCTGCATCGCACGCGCGATCGCCGTCGGGCCAGAAGTTCTGTTGATGGATGAGCCTTGCTCGGCGCTCGATCCGAAGTCGACGCTCGCCATCGAGGAACTCATCGAGTCACTCGCCGACCGCTACACAATCGTGATCGTGACCCACAACATGCAGCAGGCGGCACGCGTTTCGGATCAGACAGCGTTCTTCTTCGAAGGTCGCCTGATCGAGAGCGGAAACACGGAAATGATCTTCACCAAACCTCGGAACAAGCAGACCGAGGATTACGTCACAGGTCGATTTGGTTGAAGTCGGCGCAGCGCCCATCAGTGCAGCGCTCGTCTAAACATTCATCACTCCATTTGTAAAGATCTCGTAGGATGGGGGCATGTCCGTGAATCTGCAATCAAGAGTGATCAATCTTCGTCGCAATCTGCTCGCGCTTGGTGCGCTTGTTGAGCAACGTGTTTCAAGCGTCATCGAGATCATTCGCGATGGCGATGTTGAACTCGCGCGACAAGTGCGCGCAGGCGACGCTGAAATCGATCAAATGCAACTCGAGCTCGAAGCCGAGTGCATGCGCCTTCTCGCGCTCGGAAGCCCAGTGGCGAGTGATCTTCGTTTGATCTTGACCGCGATGCGCGTCTCGAATGAACTCGAGCGCATCGCGGATATGTGCAAGGGCATTTCGAAGCGCGTCATTCGAATGGTCGAGAGCGGCAGCTATCGCTATCCCCCCGCGCTTGTGCAAATGGCTGAAGCGGCGCTCTCGATGCTTCGCGACGTTCTCGTTGCATTCTCGAACGAAGACATCAAGCTCTGCCTCGAAGTGCGACGCGCGGATACCTATGTCGACGATCTCAATCGCGAAGTCGTCGCGTGGGCGCGCGCGTGGATCGAGCAAGATGTGGAGAAGTCTGGCGCCGCGATCGAACTTCTCGCGATTGGCCAGCGAGTCGAACGACTTGCGGACATCGTGACCGCCATCGCTGAAGACACGGTCTTCCTCGTCGAAGGCCGCCTCGTCCGTCACGGCGCTGAGTGACCCCCGGTCACAACTCCAGTCGGTGGTTCATCCCCTCCGTGGCCGGACGTTTCCCGCGGGATCTTGCCTCGGGCCAATCTTGCCGAAGTCCGTCTGTGCGGGCACGTCCTGTTGCGTTCTTGGAGAAAAACCTCAAGTGAGGTCGCGTTTCTTCGACCCCGACGTAGACTCGGCGCGTCATCCAAATGTCACGACGACCGCCGCGTTGTAGTCGTACGACGGATTGGATTCTCAGGATTGGATTCTCGAAGTCACGGCACCAGAAACGGTTTTGAGACTCGCCTTGCGACTCACTGGTTCACGCCTTCCAAGACTTGTTTCAGACGAGCGTCCACGACCCGACGCGCGCGCGGAATCGGTCTATCGAAAGGCGGTGGCGCACGAGATGCTTCAAGCGCGCGAGAGCGTGCGCGGTCGGGCGCTTGACCCCTTTGATGCGCGATGGCAGTTCGCGACGGCGGTTGAAAGTGCGTTGCAAGGTGCAACGCTCGCCTACGAAGATCGACGTCGGCTGCTTGGCATGGCAACCCGACTTGGAATCCGCGAGTTTGATGCGCATCTGATCGTCGCACTTGTGCAAGATCGCGCGCGTCGTGGAGAGTCGATCGAGGGTGCCGCTCCGACGATTGCGCTGCTTCCAGTACAGCGTGCGACGAAGCTCCAGCCTGATGATGCAAAGCGGGTTTCGCTGCGCATAGATCGTTCGCAGGATCTGTCTGCGCACACCGAGGCATCGCCCGCGGTCGATCCCGAAACACCCACTTCGTCGGCAATTCCATGGGTTGCGGCGATGATCGCTGCCATCGCGATCGATGCCGCGTTGATCGCGTGGCTCATGTTCGGCTGAAGCCGTGGCTCATGTTCGGCTGAAGCCGTGGCTCATGTTCGGCTGAAGCCGTGGCTCATGTTCGGCTGAAGCCGTGG
>JAIYCA010000318.1 GCA_027488265.1 Planctomycetaceae bacterium | reverse complement strand
GATCTCGACGATACGGAAGAGGAAGAGATCCACCCATCCGCCGAAGAAGCCCATCAGCGCGCCAATGGTGACGCCGATGAGCAGCGCAATCCCCGTTGAGACGAGGCCGATCGAAATCGAGAGCCGACACGCCCAAAGCATCTGCGAGAGCACGTCTTTGCCAAGCGCGTCGGTGCCGAGGTAGACACGACGCGCACCAAGCGGCGTGTCCTTCGTCGACTCAGCGTGCTCGCCAAGTACGGCCATCGGCGGCAACGTGTAGGTATCAGAGCGCCCGAACGCCGGCGAGAACGGTACGAGCGTGTACACGAACTCGTGCGTGCCCGCCTGCTGCTGTGTGTCGTACGTGTCGAAGTTGACGAGCCGATCGGTCCAACGCGAGGCGCTCGCCGTTACGGCAACCGCCGCCGCGAGCAATACCACGACGAGTTTCGTCGGATGTTTGCCCGCAATCAGTGCGGCAACCATCGTACCGATGAAGCCCACCGCGCCCGCGGCCGCCCATGGGAACCACGAAGCCTGTCCGAGTTGACGCATCCACGGCGCGCTGTCGTTGTCGCGCGTTACGGACGAGATGATCCCTGCGACGACAATCGTGAAGCCCGCCTGCAGCGCAACAAGGAAAAGGAGCCCAAGCCGCGACGATCGGAGCGGCATACCGACGGCCGTCGCTAGGCCCTGCGGAAGGAACGCGAACGGGACACCAAAGACCGCTGCCGCGAGCAGTGCGAGATCGACCGAGGTCAGGTTTTGCCAAAGCGGCGAGTCCCACGCGCCCGTCGCACGATCGGTGCGAAGGAGTGGATGCGCGTTCGCGACCACCGGACCGAACACGGCGAAGAATGCGACGATTGCGATCCACGCCAAGGCCACGCGTGCACCAAAGCGCCCGACGACGCGATCCCAGGCGTCGGCCCAGAAACTCTTCGCCTTCTGCGCACCAACGCCGCGCATGACATCGATGCCGGAAATCGCCACCGGCGCGGCCGACTTCGCATCACTCATAGCTCACCCGCGGGTCCGCCACCGCGTACAGAATGTCTGCGAGAAGAAGCGCCGTGAGATTCACACACGCGATCATGAAGGTGTTCGCGAGAATCAACTCACGATCGCGCTGGTTGATTGCATCGAGAATGAGCGAGCCCATCCCCGGCACGGAGAAGATGCGCTCGATGACGACCGACCCCGCAAGGGTGGCGGGGAAAACCGTGACGAACATCGTGATCAGCGGCAGCAGGCTGTTTCGGAAGACGTGGTGGATGACCACATCGCGGCGCTCCACGCCCTTTGCCTTCGCGGTGCGCACGTAGTCGGCGTTGAAGTTGTCGAGCATCGCCGCGCGCGTCTGCTTCGACAGGACCGCGAAACCGCCGTACACGAGGCATGCGACCGGAAGCACGATGTGCCACAGCGCATCACCGAGCCAACCGAGTTGCCATGAGCCGTCGGCCTGCGTGCCCGGAAGAAAGGTCCAAGTATCCGCAGCGCGATCGTGGAGCCCGGACACCGGGAATAGCCCGAGATACTCATCGCTCGCGAGGTAACCAACCGCGAGTACGCCCGCCCAAACGGTCGGCACCGACCAAAGCGCGACGTAGGTCGCACCCGAGAGTTTGTCGAACCACGAGCCCGCACGCGAACTCGCGAGGATGCCCGACGGAATCGCCACGAGGTAGATGATCGGGAACGCGATCAGGTTCAAAAGAAGCGTCACCGGGAGTGCATCGAGAATCAGGTCCGTGACTGGCCGGCTCTTCGAAAACGCGGTGCCGAGGTCCGGCGGCCCGATCCAAAGTGCCCCAGGAATCACCGGAAGCCCAGCCTCCGGGAACGCACGCTCGTCGAAGGCGCGGCTGAGCATGTCGCGTCGCGTTGTCGCTTCAGCCCACGCCGTGCCCATCGCCATAAACATCATCTCGACCTTCGGCCACGCGGTGTTGGCTCGATCGGCAGGCTCACCCTCGAGTCTCTCGACGACGATCTTGCCCTTCGAGTCGAGAAAGTCGTCGCGGCCGGCAGCGCGTGCGTAGTCGACCAACGCGCTTTCAAACTCGCGCTTGGCGCCGAGGTAGCGCGAGCGGGCGGTCAGCGCGTCGTTTGAGATTCGCCGGTACTCGCGCTGACGATCCTCATCAGAGATGGTGCCAACTTTGGAGAGCGCGAGCCCTTCACCGGCCGACGGAGCATTCGGGAACGTCAGGCCAGTCCACGCAACCAAGGGTGGCTCTGGAATCTCCTTCGGCGCCTGCAAACGCTCGCCCGCGCTCGTCACCTGGTCACGCACACCAAACTTGATCGGTGAGATGCGGTGGAGCCACCGGACATACTGAACGAGGACCGGATCGTTCAGTCCATAGCGGTCTTGCAGGTAGGCCTCGAGGATCGCCGCCTTAGAAGCGTCCTGCTGCCCGCCCGCCGCCGCAGCCGCCGCACCGATGCCGCCCGGTGACAGCGCGAGCAGCAGGAACACCACGAAGGTGATTCCCACCACCGTCGGCAGCATGAAGAGGATGCGGCGCGCGATGTAGTTGATCATCGGTTACCCACCGGTTGACGCCGGCGCGTAGAACTCCCACGGCTCAAGACCCGCCTTGTACATCTGGACGTTGCCGATGTCCTTCTTCACGAAGCGCAGCCATGGCGCGACGCGAATAAACGTGTACGGCTGTTCGTCGTGGATCACCGCTTGGAATTCCTGCCAGGCTTGACGCCGAGCTTCGAAATCGAGCGTGGTACGGATCGCGTCGATCGCCTTGTCGGCTGCTGGACAATTCCACTGCGCGAAATTGTCGCCACCCTCCTTGATCGACTCCGAGTGGAAGATCTGTCGCGGATCGCTCTCCGGTGCGGTCGCCGACCACGCCATGGTGAGCGCGTCGAAGGTTCGGCCCTTCAGGATGTCCGCCATCGCGGCCCAATCGATAGGCTTGACCTGCATCACGATGCCGACCTTCGCGTAACTGTCCTTAATGAAGGTCGAAATGCGCTCCGAGATCTCGTCGGAACCCGAGCGCGTGAACTCGAACTCGAAACGTTCACCCTTCTCGTTCTCGAGGATGCCGTCGTTGTTGCGGTCTTTCCAGCCGGCCTCTGCAAGGAGCGCCTTGCCGCGCTCGGGGTCGAATGGCCACGGCTTGATGTCGCTTGCGAAGACTGGGCTCTCGGGGTTGACCGGGCCTTGCGAGATCACGCCAACGCCTTCAAAGATGTCTTTGATCATGCGAGCGCGATCAAGGCAGAGCGTCATCGCCTGCCGGACGCGCTTGTCCGCAAACGGAGTCTGACGACCCGCGTTCTTGCCCTCGTTCCACACGATGAAGGAGTAGCCCGAGCGCATGTTCACCCAGCGCAGCGACTGGTTCTTGGCATCCCAGTCCGCCTCCTTTGTCTTGAGGACAAACTGTGGAGCTGTCGGCGTAATCATGTCACCTTCGTCGCTTTGGTAAGCGGCGAGGCGCGACGTGCTGTCTGCGACCACCTTGAAGCGCAGCCGGTCGAGCGGTGCGCGCGGCCCCCAGTAATTCTCGTTGCGAACGAGGACGATGTCCTGACCAAGCGTCCACTGGTTCTCGACATCTAGGCGCTCCAGTTTGAACGGCCCAGAGCCCATCAGAATGCCCGTCGCACTGTTGATCTGCGACGCCTGCAGCTTGCCGTAGAAGTGCTTCGGGAGCACATAAACGCCAAGCGTGTACTCAAGGTTGAACGAGAGCGACTTTGTGTAGGCAAACTCGACGGTCAGTGGGTCGATCACTGTTGTCGACTTGATTTGATCGAGCGTCGATCGCACGCGCTCGGTCTCGACCGATGGGTTGAAAACGAACTCGTCGAAAGTCCAACGAATGTCTTCCGCGGTGATCGGCTCGCCGTCAGACCAGCGCAGACCGTTGCGCAAGCGCACGCGAATCCACATGCCTGCAGGATCTTGCTGCCACGCTTCAGCGAGCACGCCGCGGAAGCGCAGCGTGTTTGGGTCGTAGGCACCGAGCGAATCACAGACGCGATCAATGACGCGTCGTCCGTAGACATCGGAGGCGATCATCGGTGTGATCTTCGCGGGCTGACCCTCAAAGATCTCCGTGAACTCGCCGCCTTCAGCGAATCCGGGCTGCCCATGCGGATCGGTCACATAGGTCCACGGCTCCTGCCACTGAATCTTGACGCCAGGCCGCGCCCATGACTCATCGCGAGAACTGGCACCAACGCCCGGAGCCGCTCCCACCGCCACGACACCCTTGGCAAGCCGATCCTCAATCGCCGCGAGTTTGGCAGCAATGTCGCCGGAGGCACCACCACCTTGCGCGAGTTTCTTCTCAATCGCGCCGAGCTTGTCAAGCATGTCCCGTTGGAGCACCCACTCGCGATCGCGCTGAAGCATCGCGAGCAGCACGAGTACAAGCACCGCGCCGATGAGCACGATTTGGAGGAAGTCCTTCAAGCCGAAGCGGTTGTTCATAACGGCACCAGTCCTGTCTGCGCAGCGCATCTGCGCGAGGGGGCGCCATTCTAACGGCTGCTCATCACACCCCTGAAGTTTGCGGCACTTTTTCCACGACCAATTTTTCACGCGCCTCGTCGCAGGTCGTGATTTGCCGCGATCGGCGAAGGGATATGAAACGCGAGAATGGCACGGAGTGCCCGGGCGCTCCGTGGATGAAGGCACGCGAACGCACGCCGCGCGAGTGACGCGACGCGACCTCAAGCCACGCGGCGTCCGCGCATTGGGTCGAACCGCTCGCGCAATTCATCGCCGAGGAAGTTCAGCGAGACGAGCGTCATCGCAATCGCAAGGCATGGCGCCGCGAGAAGCCACCAGCGGCTTTCAACGGTGTTGAGTTCGCCGAGACCGTCCGCGGCCATGTTGCCCCAACTCGGGACAGGCTCACGCACCCCGATTCCGAGAAACGAGAGGAAACTCTCAGAGAGAATCGCCGCCGGCACTGCAAGCGCCGCATAAACCGCGATCGGCCCAATCAGATTCGGCAAGAGATGCCGCAGGAACTGCCGAGCAGGGCTCACGCCAATCGCCCGACACGACTCCATGAACGGCTTCGCACGGAGCGCCATCACCTGCCCGCGAATCACGCGCGCCATGGTGAGCCAACTCAATCCGCCGATCGCAATCAAGAGCGTGGCAATGTTGATCGTCTGACGTGCTGCTGGTGCCAAGTCGGCGCCTTGCTGCTCGAGGAGACCATCTACCGCAACCGCAAGAAGGACGACGAGCAGAATCGAGGGGAGCCCGAAGAGAATGTCGACGACGCGCATCAGCACTGCGTCGACGCGTCCGCCTGCAGCACCGGCGATCGACCCGTACACCGTCCCGACGAAGACCGCGATTGCCGCCGCAGAAAGCCCAACGAGCAAACTGATCGCGCCACCGACGAGAAGCCGCGCGAGAACGTCGCGCCCGAGTTTGTCTGTCCCAAGCACGCGGCCCGGAACGTATTGCCCCGCCGCGCGTGCTTCCTCAATGCGAGCGACCTCGGCCGCGTCCAACGTGTCCCACACGGGCGGCAAGAGATTCAGCGCGAGATTCGACGCTTCGTAGCGCGGCATTTCCGTCGCACCCGTTGCGACGGCGCCCGCACTCCAGGGCAACGTCGCAACACACGCCACGAGAATGAAACCAAGCACAATCGCGCCAATCCGGCCGGCGCGACCGAGTCGCGTGCGCGAGACCGCTCGACTCGCGGGAACCGTCGAAGATGAAGCGATCGCGCTCACGGCGCGGATCCTACCGCGATGGCTGCGTCACGTGCTGTCTCGAGACGTAACACGGCATACACCGCGACCATGCCCCGCGATCACTCACCGCGTGGTTCACCGCGTGATTCACGTGCACCACCCTCGCCTCCAGTGCGAGCGTCTCGCGGCGCGAGGGCTCGTGCGCGAATCTCCTCGACGAGTTTCGACGAGTCCGCCGCGTCGCGCTCGACTTCTTCCTTTGCGCGCGCAAGACGCGCCTCGACCGCGCGAATCTCTTCGCGCCGGACGACGAGCGTTGCAGCAACTTGCTTGGCCACCGTCGCGTCGAGCGCCGCGCGAAGTGCGGTCAATTCAGCCTCTGCCGCGGCCGTTTGAGGTGCTTCCTCTCCCGCCTCACGCATGCGATCTTCGGCACGACGCAGCGCTTCACCTGCACGCGCGGTTTCGCCTTGCGCGCGCAGCTCGGCGATCTTCGCCTCGAAGAGACTTGGCGAGCGCTCTTCCAACGACATGAGCGCAAGAATGCGCCGACCGGTCGAGCGCATCGCAGCCTTCAATTGGATGGGATCTTGCTCGGCGCGCGTCGCCAAGGTTTTGCCCCACTCTTCAGAAACACGCGACGCGATGCGAATCGCCCGCGCGAGTTCTTCATCGGTCAACTCGCGACGTGCGAGGTCACTCAGAAACTCATCGGCCACGAGACCATCAAGAAACGGTCGATCGCGCCCACCAAATCCGCCAGCGCGCGGCCAATCGGGCGGAAGCGCACCACCCGATCTTCCACCGCGCGACGCGCGATCGCGACGAGGTGCGTCGGGCGGCTCACCATCGCGTCCGTCACTGTCACGATCTTCGCGCGTTGTTTCTTGTTCGCGCGACGTTGATGCGCTCTGCTCGGCGGTTTGCGCGCTCTGCTGCCCAGCAACGCTCGCTGGCGATGCTGCGTTCTGTGCGGACGAAACGGCCGCGGCCGCGCTTGTACCGAACAACACCGCCGCGAAACCAAACGCAAAGGCCGACGACGCGACAAGCTTCAAGCCGATCGAGCGGTTCAGCGGTCGCAGCGCGATCTGCGGTGCAAGCGGAAGTCGTGCGTTGTTTGCAACTGTGTTGTGTTCACGCATGACAGACCTCCATCAGTCGTCGGAACAACGCACGAGAACCCGTGGACCGGTGCGCTCTTCTTCCGAAACCATAACGCGAAGCTCTTGCTCGTTGGTCAGCGAAGCGCGGCACTCTGCGAAACAATGGCCGCGAATTCGCCAGAAAGCGCATCAAAATCAAGATCAAGGTCGGCGTCGAGACTCGTCGAGACACTTGACGACAAACTCGACGTCAAACTCGAGGAAGCTGACGCGAGCCACGCGCCGTCGACAGACGCAGCACTTCGCATAGCGCGAGACGCACTCGCATCCAACGATGCACCGTCATACGCGAGGCGCCGCGGTTCCGACAGTGCGACAACGATCGCGCGTTCTGGCATCGCCGACGGACGCAAAGGATGCAGTTCAACGAGTGCTCGTTCGTAGTGTTCCGGCGTGGGAACGCGGGTGAGCACATCACCTGCACGAGCCGTGATCGACTCGCTCGACACGGACGCGTTGTCATTCGGATTCGTCGATGGAGCGGTTGAGCGACCATCGACAAGCACTTCACCCGGAGCCATCGGCTGTTCAGTCACATTCGATCGCGCGAAGACCACCGCAAGCGCGGCAACGCCGCCAACGACCGCGACGGCAGCAGCAACGCGTAGCCAAGGCATAGATCGCGGCATCGACCGCGCACGAGACGCAGCGACGCTTCCCGAAACGGTCTTTCCAGAGACGAGCGCCCCGATGTGGCTACCGATGCGACCAACAACTGGCGAAACCGCGTCACCCGCCAGTGGCAACTGCAGGTCGCTTGCCGCGAAGATCCGCTCCTCGGCGTCTTGCGAGAGCCGCGCACGACGGGAACGCCCGACGCGGTTGAGTTCGCGCACCAACGCGTCAAACTCATCGCCCGCTTGGCGAGGAAGGCCGCCCGCGGCATGAGCCGCAGCATGGTCGTGGAACGCCCCGCGCACGGACTCATCATGCCCGTCGTGCCCGTCGCCGTTCGTTTCGAGGTTGTCTTGTCGGTCAGCCATGGCTGTCGTCACTTTCAACTCGCCGAAGCGAGGTCCAACCCACTCGTTCAACGGGCGATCTGCCCGAAGATTGCCTCCAACCAACGCCTTCTCCACACAATCGCCCGCAGATTTCCTTCAGGTCTCCCAACCCGCGCATCTCAACCGCGGGCCGTTCCCCTCCGCATTCACGTCGCCCCATCCCCTCGCCGCGACGATGGCGCGGGCCCAACACCACCAACGTCCGTGCCATCGACCCCAAGGTCTTCCAGAATCGCTTTCAGTTTCTTGAGTGCTCGGTGATGGCGCGCGAGAAGCGTTCCGACGGGCTCCTCGTAG
>JAIYCA010000262.1 GCA_027488265.1 Planctomycetaceae bacterium | reverse complement strand
GCAGGTCGAAGCGCTCATCACGCAGTACTACGGCGGTGGAGCGGGCAGTGCTCGTGGAAACGAGCCGAGTCTCGACGTCGATAAGACGTTCTCCGATGAGCGCCTCAAGGGGCGCGGTTCGTCGCTCGACGATGACACCGCCGCACTCGCCGACGCGGCCAACGACAACGCAGTCGTCCAGCTTGTTCAGAAGCTTCTGCTTGTGGCCATCGAAGACAAAGCCTCCGACATCCACATGGAGCCGTTCGAAGACGAGTTCAAGGTGCGCTACCGCATCGACGGCGTGCTTTATGACATGCAGCCGGTCTCGAAGTCGATCGCGACTGCGCTCGTTTCGCGCGTCAAGGTTATGTCGAAGCTCGACATCGCCGAGCGCCGTCTGCCGCAAGACGGTCGTATCGAATTGCCGATGCCGACTGGCCCGATCGATCTCCGCGTCGCTGTGCTTCCAACGATGTTCGGCGAGTCGGTCGTGATGCGTATTCTCGACCGTTCGAACGTGCAGTTGTCGCTCGATAAGGTTGGTCTCGCCCCAACCGAACTTGAGAAGGTTCGCACGCTCATCAACAAGCCAAACGGCATCGTCGTCGTGACAGGCCCGACGGGCTCGGGCAAAACGACGACGCTCTACGCCGCGCTCAATGAGTTGAACGACCCAGGCGTCAAGATTCTGACGGCGGAAGACCCCGTCGAATACGACATCGAGGGCCTCATTCAATGTCAGGTCAACCTCGATCAGGAGTTGACCTTCGCACGCTTGCTCCGAAGCTTCCTTCGTCAAGACCCTGACATCATCCTCGTCGGCGAAATCCGCGACCTTGAAACCGCGCAAATCGCGATTCAGGCGTCGCTCACCGGCCACTTGGTGTTGACCACGCTCCACACGAACGACGCACCGAGCACGGTGCTTCGTCTCGTCGACCTCGGCGTTGAAACCTTCCTTCTCACCGCGACGATCGAAGCGATCGTGGCGCAGCGACTCGTCCGCAAGGTCTGCGTCGATTGCAAGGAAGCGTTTACGCCGTCGGAAGAGATGCTCATGGAACTTGCGCTTCGACCGCAGGATGTCGAAGGCAAGCAGTTCTTCCGCGGCTCGCGCAAGAAGAACGGGCGTCCGTGCGAGCGTTGCCGCGCGTCGGGCTACAAGGGCCGACAAGGCATCTTCGAAATCATGGGCATGGATGACGAGATCCGTGAACTCATCATGAAGCAGGTCTCGACGAACATTCTTCGTGCGGAAGCGCGCAAGCGCGGCATGAAGACGCTGCGCGAGTCGGGCCTTGAAGCGATCTTCAACGGACAGACCACGATCGACGAGGTCGTGCGCGAGACGATCACCGAAGAGTAAGTACACGCGAATGTAACCACGCAGGGCGCGGAAGCGCACTCGCCACTCAAACTACAGCATGCGCCGTTTGGCGCACGACAGAAACGACAGAACCGACGGAGCAAGCCATGCCAACCTTTGCCTACGACGCCGTCAACGCTGCCGGAAAGAAGGTCTCAGGGACCATCGAAGCCGGTACTCCGGACGAAGCCATCAAGCTCGTGCGCGGGCAGGGACTGTTCCCCTCCGGCGTGAAGGAACAGAAGATCACAGGTGGTGGCGGCGGTGGTGCCGCGAAGAAAGTCCGCGAGGGCAAGGCAAAGAAGAAGGGTTTCAACTTCACCTTCGGCGGCGTGAGCGCGAAGAAGTTAACGCTCTTCACGCGTCAGCTTTCGACGCTGCAAGACGCAGGTTTGCCGCTCCTTCGTTCGATCCAGATTCTCGAAAGTCAGCAGAAGCCGAGCGCGCTCAAGAACGTGCTCACCGGCGTCGCAGAAGAAGTTCAGTCGGGTACAAGCCTTTCGGAAGCGATGGCAAAGTTCCCGAAGGCCTTTGATCGTCTCTACGTGAAGATGGTCGCGGCAGGCGAGGTCGGCGGCGTGCTCGACATCATCTTGCAGCGTCTCGCGGAGTTCATGGAGAAGGGGCAGCGCCTCAAGCGCCGCATTCTCGGTGCGCTCATTTATCCCGCGGTCGTCATCTTCATCGCGGTCTTGATCGTTACCGGCATCATGTACTTCGTCATCCCGAAGTTCCAAGAGATCTTCGAGGACTTCGACGTCGAACTCCCGAAGCTCACGATCTTCATGATCGACTGCTCGAAGTGGGTTGCAGGTACATCGAGTAAAGACCAAGTCGTGCCTGGCGTGATTTGGATTCTGATCTCGCCGATCCTGATCTTCCTGTTCTTCAAATTGATACGAAAGACGGGCCCCGGCCGCGCGGCGACCGACTGGGCGGTGCTGAAAGTTCCGGTGGTCGGCACGCTTGTGCGAAAGACCGCCATCGCGCGGTTCACGCGTACGCTCGGCACGCTCATCAGCGCTGGTGTGCCGATTCTCGAGGCAATCCTCATCACCCGCGACACCTCGGGGAACTACGTCTTCGAGAAGGCGCTCACGAAGGTGCACGACTCGATTCGCGAAGGCGAGACGTTCGCAACGCCACTCCGTGAATCGAAGACCTGCGACCTCATCGTCGTCAACATGATCGACGTCGGTGAGGAAACCGGCGACCTCGACGTGATGCTTATGAAGATCGCCGACAACTACGACGAAGAAGTCGACGTTGCGGTGGCCAGCCTTCTGTCGTTGCTCGAGCCGTTCATGGGCGTCATCCTCGGCGGCATCGTGCTCCTCATCGTTCTCGCGCTCTTCCTTCCGCTCGTCTCGATGATCGAGTCGGTGTCGAACACCTCGAAGAAGTGACCGCACCCGCCACTCGTTTGCTCGAAGGCTCATTCGTGTTCATTGATGGATCACTCCGAAGGCAGGACCCGCGTCCGATGCAGAGAACTCATCGATCCAACTTCTTCACTCGGCGCAACGGTTCGGCGGTCCGTCGAGCATTCACGCTGACCGAGTTGCTCACCGTCGTCGCGATCATCGTGCTGCTCATCGGCAGCGTGACCGTGGCCATCGGTGCCGCGACCCGCAAGGCACAGCGCACCAAGACGCAATTCTTGATGGGCTCGATCGCGTCGGGTCTCGGCCAATTCCAGACGGACTTTGGCTACCTCCCGCCGGTGCTCATGGCGCGACAAGGTGGCGAAACCGCAGGAAACCGCGGCTTCGCGCGCGACGTGACGACCGTTGGTCAAGTGGGCAATCTGCAGCAGTGGTTTAGTTACACCACGCTCGCGGAGTACCTCATTGGCTACGGAAACCGCAGTGAAGATGGCTACGGAGTGCGCTTGGCCGGATCAGCTGGTCCAGGCACGAAGGAGAACCCACCGTTCGGCATTCGCGCGCCTGGTTCCGACGGTGCATGGGGCGCAATCGATGCACCGCAGAATGCGTACGCGGCGTTTCCTGGTTTGTATCGCGCCCGCAACCCAAACCGAGATGCGTCGCCGTTGCCGTTGAACGACGCGAACTGGAACTCGGTTGGCATTGAAGGCCGCGTCTACGGCCCGTATCTCGAACTTACCGACGAGAAACTGCTCGGCGGCTTGAAGGGTTTCGACGCGCAGGGCAATCCAATCGTTGTAACGAACGATCAGCTTGATCCGAACTTCGCGACATACCCCAAGGTCATCCTCGATTACTGGGGAACGCCGATCTCGTATTACCGCGCGCCGTACACGGGCAGCGATTTGCGCAGCGAACTCTCGAACGGATCGGACGGATTTGTGAACCTCGGCGACGTGTTTGCGTTGCGTCCGTGGGACTTTGCAACTGGTCAAGAGATTCAGAGCGTTGCCGACGGAAGCGGTGATGCGTTCACCGTCTCGAGCCTCAAGGGAGCGGCGTTTGCGCTCTTTTCGCGCGGACCCGATCGACTCTTCGATCGGAACGTGCGTCGCGACGTGCAGGAATACAACAAGGACAACATTGTCGAAACCGGCCGCTAAATAGCGGTCGATCGGTTTGGAGCGATCAATGCCAACGCAAACCCACGCAACACATTCGACCATGCATGCGACCATGCGCGTGACCATGCGCACAACCACGCGCACGCGCGGCTTCACGCTGCTCGAGATGCTCGTCGTCATCGGCATCATCGCGCTCTTGGCGAGCCTTGTGCTCGCAGTGAGCGGAAGCGTCATTCGCGCAAGCGAAGAGCGCTCGACGCGCAACTCGCTCGAGTTGTTGAACGCGGCGACGGAAGAGTACGAGCGCACGATGGATCGCCGGTTGACGTACCAGTCGGCCGCGAATCTCGGGTTTCCCGCTGATCCCGCCGCAACGCAAACGGTGCGGTTCGACGTCAACACGCTGCCGGGAACGATCGCGGGTTACCCCGCATGGACCACGCTTGCGCGGCCGTACTCGTCACTCTCTGCGCCGGGCCTTCCTCACTACTCAACGCGCCCTTTCCTTCGAACTGCTCAACTGATCTCGCTGCTTACCCAGTCGCCCTCGAGCGCTGCGATCATGCAGAAGATTCCCGACTCTGTGTTCCG
>JAIYCA010000181.1 GCA_027488265.1 Planctomycetaceae bacterium | reverse complement strand
GATCCGGCAAAGCCGCTCGATGCGCAAACGTTCCGTGACTTGCGCGAGCTTTTCGCGCGTCGCGAAGAACTCGACCTCGACGGCGTGCTTGTTTCAACGCCCGATCACACGCACGCGTTCGCGACAGCACTCGCGCTGCGCGCTGGAATTCCCGTTTATTGCGAGAAGCCACTCACGCATACGCTCGAAGAATCGCGGCGTATTCTCGAACTCACTCGTGCCGCGCGCGTGCCAACGCAGATGGGCACGCAAATTCACGCGACGGAGAATTACCGTCGCGTGGTTGAACTCATTCGAGGTGGCGCGATCGGCCGCGTGACGAGTTGCGATTGTTGGGTCAACAAGGGTTGGTGCTGCGGGCCGACAGGGCCGGTTACAACTCCGCCGTCGTCGCTTGAGTACGACCTTTGGCTTGGCCCAGCGCAAGACGCGCCGTACATCGCGAACCTCCATCCAGCGAATTGGCGGAAGTACTGGGATTACGGCACCGGAACCCTCGGCGACATGGGTTGCCACATGATGGATCTTCCCGTGTGGGCGCTTGGACTTGATCGCGCGCGGCTTGGAACGGTCGAGATTTTCGCCACGGTCGAACGCGTCGATCGCGTCGCGTGCCCTGAGTGGACCGAGGCTTCGTGGGCGATCCCCACGACGCTCGACGGAAAGCCGATCGATCCACTTGTGCTTCGCTGGTTCGACAACGGACGCATGTCGCCGACGGCGCAAGAACTCGGCGCGAAGGACCGACAGGACTACCACGGCCGCTTCAACATGGTCTTCCAAGGCACGAAGGGATTCCTCTTCGCAAACTATGGTGAGTTCATGATCGTGCCTGCGGCGCTTGCGGGCGAGCCGAAGCCGATGATTGAGCGGATTCCCCCATCACCAGGCCACCATCGAGAGTGGCTCGACGCCATTCGCGCGTGGCGCGCTGGAAAAGAGGGTGCCTACGACCTTCCGCTCTGCGCGTTCGAGCGCTCCTCTGTGCTCAACGAAATCGTCCTCTCCGGAACGGTCGCGGGCCGCGCCGGCGGGCAGGTGCGCTACGACTTCAATGCGCAGCGTTTTGTCGATCAAACCGGCGCGCCGACCGATCCCGAGCGGCTTTGGAGCCCGGAGCCCCGAACTGGCTGGGGGCTGACCGACGAGGATCTTGACGCAGTCCTGCGCTCTCACCGCGCTTCGGCCGCGACCGTGCGATAGAGTGGAGCCTCGCGACTTCTCGCTTCGTATGCGCACACGCTCCGTGCACATCACCGCCACGATTCTCGCCGTGCTGTTCAGCGCACTCGGCTGTGTTGCGCCCCTCTTTGGCGCGGGATCGATGGCCGGAGTGTCGACGAGGGTGACGGCACACTCGAACCTCTCTTGCTGCGGCAATGCTTGCCAGTGCGGCGAAACCTGCCCCTGCGTCGCGTCGCCCGCCGAGTCGACGGAACAGCCACTCTCGGAAGCTCCCGCGAGTGAGCGCCAAAGCACACGGCTTTCCTTTTCGGCCGTCGCGTGCTCGCTCCACGAACTCCTTTCAGAAGCGAACCCGAGTGTGCGCGTCGTATTGGAAACCGACACGGGAGGAGCACTCTCTCCGTCGGGCCGAGCGATCCTTGCAGAAGTCTCGCGATTGAACACGTAAGCGACGCAGAAGCGTGCGTTTCTTATTGTCAATCTGCAAGCACTTTTGCAAAGGTATCCCATGAAGCAAGTCCCCTCTTGGAAGAACCGAGGAAACTCCTCGCTTCTCTTCTCGACTGATTCGCGCGACATCGCGCGAGCACTGCGCCTCACGCTCATCTCCGCAGCGCTCACGCTTTCGGGCTGCGCTACCACCCCAGACGCCGCAAACTCCGGGTCGTCCGACTCGATTCCGCTCGGCGCCGTTGACACCGCCCCCGCGCTCACGCCAGGCAAATACGCGCTTGTTGTCTTCGGCATGAGTTGCCCGAAGTGCATTTCGAACGTCGATCTTCAACTCGCGAAGATCGCTGGCGTCTCGCACCCCAAAGTCGACATGAAGCACGGCATCGTGACGATCGAAGTGATCGGGCCCGAACAACCGTCCCGCGAGGCGCTCTTCCGAGCGATTGGCGATGCAGGCTTCACGCTGCGGGAGATTCGCACCATGGAATCCGCCGAGGCGAAGCCATGACGGCTCATCGCCGCGCACGCGCAACGCTCATTTCCCTCATCGCCGCCGCAGCATGTCATGCTGCGACTCCAGCGGTTGCGCAGGAAATGCTCAGTATGCCTTCGGCAACGTCGCCATCGCCCGGCGTCTTCATCCCGCGCGTTCAAGCGCGCGCCTACTTCTACGAAGAGAGCCAGACGCTTCTCGAACAGGGCGTTCGGCTTGAATACGGCATCGCGCGCGACCTCTCGGTTTCGCTCGATTTGCCGCTCTACGAAGGCTTTTTCGACGATCCTCGGCCGTCGAACGGCGAGTTCGGACTCGGCGATCTCGAGGCGATCGTCGAACTGCGCGTTCTTCGCGAAGATCTTGGCGCGGTCGACACGCTCCGCGGCGCTATCTACGCCGGAGCCGAACTTCCGACGGGGACCGGTGGCTTTGGATCCGACGGCGTCGACCCGTGCGTCGGTGGCGTTCTCACTGGAATCTTCGGTCGAAACGGGTTCGATGTCGCCGCGCGTTGGACCTTCGTGACCGACGAAAGCCCGTTTCTCCCGACATTCGCGGGCACGACCACCGACGACTACGCGAACATCGACCTTGGCTACGCCTTCCGGCTCTATCCAGAGGCGTACGGCGAAGAGCGAGTTCCGGCGTGGTACGCCACGCTTGAACTGAACTCGATCGTGACCACGGGTACCGAGTACGAAATGCTGCTGTCGCCGGGCCTCTTGCTTGAGGCGCCGACGTATGCGGTCGAACTCGGCGTGCAAATCCCCGTTTCATCCGACGTCGGCGACGCGCCAGATTTGCGCGTCGCCGCGGTGGTCGGGCTTCGGCTCATCTTCTAATCAAGACTGCATCGAATCCCACGGACACACGACCGCCAGCCTGCGCTATCTTGCGGCTCTGGAGGTCTCTTTATGGGATTCATCGAAGAACTGAAGCAGTTTGCGGCCAAGGGCAACGCCGTTGATATGGCAGTCGGCATTCTCGTCGGCGGCGCATTCACGAAGATCGTGAACAGCATCGTCTCCGACTTGCTCATGCCGCCCCTCGGCCTCCTCATCGGAGGCGTCGACTTCCAGCAACTTCAGATTCCGCTCAAAACGGACATGAAGGATGGAGTCGAGACCGTGACGGTCGCGATCAAGTACGGGCAGTTCTTCAACAACCTCATCGAGTTCTCGATCATCGTGCTCGCCGCATTCGTCGTGGTGAAGCTGATGAACAAGGTCATCGCGATGCGCATCAGCGATATGCGCGCCGCGATGGAAGGCTTGACCAAAAAGTGATGTGACGGGAGCGAAGTCATGTGAGCGCTGAGAATCGTCTCGTTTCTCGCGACTCGTCCATGTGAATTGCATGCAAGGAGGCATGAAATGCGTTGTCTGAATTCCGTTTTCCGTGTTCTCGCGTTGGTTCCGCTGTGCCTGCTCGCAGCGTGCTCGAACTCACTTTCAACGCGCATGGGCGAGTCGATCTCGATCGTGCGAGGTTTTCAGTCGAGTGAGCACGCGATTCCTGCGGCCGTCTTTGAGAATGCCCAAGGTGTTGCAATCATCCGCGAAGGAAACGCGGCGTTTGTCATCGGCGGTTCAGGTGGACAAGGCGTTTTCATGAAGCGTTCGGGAGCGGGCTGGTCCGCACCCGTCGCTGTGAACACGGCGAGCGCATCGATCGGTCTCCAAGCGGGTGCGCAATCGCGCGACATTGTGATCGTGATGAACACTGCTGAGGAAGTCGCGAACTTCCTTGATGACGGCGTGTATGGCCTCGCGGAAGCTTCGGCGGTCGCAGGCCCCGCGAAGACCGACCCCAAGAACGCAGGCGGTCCAGTGCCGTCGACCTACTACTACTTGCGCACGGAAGGCCTCTTTGGCGGCCTGCTCGTGGGCGGCGTGTATTTCTCGACGGCCGACAAGGTCAACCACGAGCAGTACGGGCCCGATGTCACGGTTGGCGACATCACCGGTGGCAAGGTCAAGCCTCCTGCGGGCAGCGAAGTCTTGTGGAAGACGTTGAACTAAGTTTGGGCGCTCGCAACGTGTTTGAGCGCTCGCAACTGGCGGGCTGCTGAAGTTTCGCTTCAGGGGCCCGCGCTTGCTCGCTTTCGTCAGCCTCGCCGCGAGTGAATCGCGGCGGGCTGAGATGCGTCGTTGGCTCGCTCGCTCTGGTGCAGATCACGCCAAAGGTCGCCGCAGCAGCGGCGACCGCGAAGCACGATAAACACCCCAGTGCCCTGAGGATTCACTCCGAAGGGCACAACCAGAGGGAGCCGCCGCAGCGGCGACCGCTCCAAACCCGAGCGCTCACTCCCACTCGATCGTCGCGGGCGGCTTCGACGAAATGTCGTACACCACGCGATTGACGCCCTTCACTTCGTTGATGATGCGATTTGAAATCAGCGCCAACACGTCG
>JAIYCA010000018.1 GCA_027488265.1 Planctomycetaceae bacterium | reverse complement strand
TTTCAGTCGATCAAGGCTGATCCGATTGCCGTTTGCCCAAAGTGCCGCAAGAAGAAGGTCGAACGCAAGATTGGCCTCGGCGGCGCTGTGATTTTCAAAGGCGGCGGTTTCTACGAGACCGACTACCGAAGCGAGAGTTACAAGTCGGGAGAAGACGCGGAGAAGAAAGCACGCGAGCCTGCGAAGGAAGCAGCGAGCGCGGGGAACGACAAACGCGACGACGCGTCACCAAATACGAAGTCTGAATCGAAAAGTGGCGCAAAGCCTGGCGCGACGAGCGATGGCGGTACTGGCGAGAGTCGCGGCGATTCGAGTGGGTCGAACGAGACGAAGTCGAGCGCCGCAAGTGACGCGTCTGCAGCCGCTGCAGAAAAGAAACGTATTGAAGATCGCGCCACGCATCACTCGCGTATCGGCCGCGGTATCGGCAACGTTGTGAAGAAGTCTTCGGATGCCGCAGGTGGAAAGAGTGCGACGCCCGCCAAGGGAAGTGCGCCCGCGCGTGCCGCGAAACCTGCGAAGAAGTCCTCGCGAAAGTGATCAACTTCGCAGGGCGTGCATGCTGCGCGCCGCAGAAAACCTGCGCCGCCCGCGTACACTGCCGCCGTGTCACTTCGATTCAAGAGCCGCATTCTCGACCATCTCGCACACAGGAACTACCTGCCGATCTACATGAACGAGGTGGCGCGGCAGTTGCGCGTTGCTGAAGAGGACGAAGCGGAGTTCACGGACACCGTGCGCGAACTCGCCGAGGCCGGCCTGCTCGACATCGGAAACGACGACAAACTGCGACTCCCGCGCATGCAGGAAGAGGTCGAAGGCGTCATCAAGTTGACGCCGCGCGGCATTGGGTTTTTGAAGACGGCAATCGACTACCGCGAGGGTGACCTTTTCATCCCCGAAGGCGAGACGAAAGACGCGGTAAGCGGCGACCGCGTGCGCGTGCGTGTCGTGCGCCGAGGTGATCGTTGGAATCGCGGCTTCGGCTCGACGCCGACGGGCGCGCGCGACGATCTCTTCGGCCGCGTGATCGAAGTCCTTGAGCGCGGCCAATCGCGTTTCGCCGGCGAACTCGTGCAGCGAGGACGCGAATGGATCGTCGAGCCCGATGGCCGCGCAATTCGTGAACCGATCGTCGTACGCGATCCTGGCGCGAAGAACGCGAAGGCCGGCGACAAGGTCGTTGTCGACATCATTTTGTGGCCAGAAGGCGGCGCGCTCGCGGAAGGCGTCATCGTCGAAGTGCTCGGCGAAGCGGGACGCCCTGATGTCGAAACGCAAGCGACAATCGCGACGTATCTCATTCGCGAAGTGTTTCCACCTGAAGCGCTCGAACAAGCACGCGCCGCAGCGGCTCAGTTCGCGCTCGCAACGCGTGAAGCTGAGGCGCGCGCGGCGAATGCAGCTGGCGCAACCCAGAGCGCAACATCGACCGCGCCGGTTTCCGCGTGGGGTGACCGCGAAGACCTGACAAATGAGTTCATCTTCACGATCGATCCGCCAGACGCGAAAGACTTCGACGACGCGATCTCGATCAAACAAGATCCGATCACGGGCAATTTCGAACTCGGCGTCCACATCGCTGACGTCGCACATTTCGTGCCGCAGGACTCGCCGCTCGATGAAGAAGCGAGCGCACGCGGAACAAGCGTGTATCTCCCCCGCTACACCGTTCCGATGCTGCCAGAAACGCTTTCGAACGGCGTTTGTTCGCTGCAGGAAGGCGTTGCGCGTTTCACGCTGAGCGCGTTCATCTTGCTCGACTCCGATGCGAAGGTCGTCGGGCAGCGACTCGCGCGCACGGTGATTCGTTCTCGCAAGCGCCTCACGTACATCGAGGCGCAGCGACTCATCGAAGGGAAGCCCGACGAGGCGCGCAAGCATGCGAAGACGACGCCTGAGTATTCGGACGAGCTCCTTGCAACACTCGCCCTTGCCGACACACTCGCGAAAGCCATTCGTCGCCGTCGTCAAGCGGCGGGAATGATCCATCTCGATCTTCCCGTGGTCGAACTCGTCTATGACAAGGATGGCCACGTCATCGACGCGGTGCCTGAAGACGATTCGTTCACGCATACGCTGATCGAGATGTTCATGGTCGAGGCGAATGAAGCGGTCGCACGCACGTTCGCGGGTCTCGACACGCCGCTTCTTCGCCGCATTCACCCTGATCCGACGTTTGGCGATATCGAAGAAGTCCGAACGTTTGCGCGCCTCGCGAAGTGGCGACTTCCGGATGAGCCGACGCGCAAGGACTTGCAGGCATTGCTCGATGCAACGCGCAATTCGCCGGCGTCGCGCGCGATTCACTTCTCAGTGTTGCGTTGCATGTCGAAGGCGGTGTACTCGCCTGCGCTGATCGGACACTACGCACTCGCAAGCGAGCATTACGCGCACTTCACGAGTCCAATTCGTCGCTACCCCGATCTCACCGTGCATCGCGTGACGCACGCGTTCCTTGATATCACCGACAACGGCCGCGATTCCGTCGGCGGCAAAAAGCGGCGCGCGCTCGCGCGGCAACTCGGTGAAGATCCGCGCGTGATCGACGAAGCGCGTTTGATTGAAGTTGGTCATCACTCAAGCGATCGCGAAGTTGCCGCGGAAAACGCAGAGAAAGATCTGCGCACGTTCCTCGTATTGCAACTCCTGCACGAGAAGCATCTCGGCGATGAATTCGATGGCACCGTGACGGGCATCATGCCGAACGGAACTGTCTTCGTTTCGATCGATCGATATCTCGTCGATGGCGCGATTCCGAGCCGCGATATGAAGGGCGGCGATGGACGCATCGATCGCTGGACGCGCGATCAGCGGAGTGGTCGATTGCTTGCGGGACGCAGCGGTGCTTCGATCGGACTTGGTGATCGCATTCGCGTGCGCATTTCGTCGATTGATCTTCGCGGCCGGCAGTTGTCGCTCGAAATCGTGAAGTTCGGCCGCGCGGCGATTGAGTTGGAAGGCGAACTCGCGCGCTCCGGCGACGCTGGCGCGCGCCGCATCAACGAAGACGAAGGCCGACACTTTGAACCGCGCCCGCGCGACGGCCGCAAGGGTAAGACCGGCCGCGACAAGTTCGGTCACAAGCCAGGCTTCAAGAAGGGTCGCCGCGGCCGCAAGGGCTGATCTGGGACGGGTTGATCTGTGAGAGTTTGATACGGGAAGCGTTCCGCGGGAACGCACACTCTCACGGCGTCTTGTCAAAAAAACCGCCGCGGAGCGACGCAAGATGCGACGCCCCGCGGACGGAAAGAGGTTGAAGTTGTATGGCCTGACGGGTGACTCGCGGGCGGTTTCGCGCGCCGCGTGCTGAGCTGTGCTCCACCGTGCGTTTCAGCACGTCATCGAGCAGCACACGCTCAGCGCTCCCAAAAGGCGTCCTGATGCCTGAAGAATCCGCTTCAGCGCCAATTCGCGAGAAGAAGCGACATGTCACCCGCGTCGACTTGACCGCTGTGGTCGAGATCCATCGGCGGGTTGATCGCGCCCCACGCGCCGAGCAGTTGCGAGAGGTCAAACGCGGTGACTACGCCGTCGCCATCGACGTCGCCAACAATGCCGTTGATCGGAGCCGTCGCGAAACGGAGTCCGCCGCCCGAGGCCGCAGTCGCATCCACAAAGAAGTCGACTTCGATGAGGTCCGCCGTGACGAGCCCGATCTTCCAGAAGAGTTCGGTACCGGTCTTCTCGGTTTCCACTTCGAACTCCACTTCGTTCACACCGCACGCGGGATACGCCGCTTCGGCGGCAGCGAGCGCTGCTGAGAGTCCAGTCTGCACGTCAGCCCAATTTGCTTGCAAGGCAGCGACCTCTTCGGCTTGCGTACCGATCGGTTCGAACTCAGTGACGGTCGTCACTGCGCCGCCAACAACATCGGCCGCTGCAAGCATGCCCGACTTGATGTTGAAGAGGAGAACCTGGACCACAGCACCTGCGTCCTCTTGTTCTGCCTCGACCTTGAACGAGTTCCAGCCTGCACCAAGCGCCGCTTCTGCGAGGGCAACGCCTGCCTGCAGCGAAGTGGTCGAAGCCGTGGTTTCAACGTCGTCGCCCGCACCATGGTGCGGAATCACGCCGCCTGTCACGCTGTCGACGTAGATCTTGGTGACTTCATCGAAGTACTCAACTTGGAACGCGAGAATGCCCGCTTCGAGATCGAACGCGATCTTCATGACGTCCTCGCGTCCAGCGGCCTCATTGGCGATCGGGAGTGCATCGCTGAAATCCAGAACTGCTTCGCTCAAGCGCGCGAAAATCGCTTCGAGGTTTGGAAGGTTCTTTTCGTCCGGCGTATCAACATCAACGCCGAGTGCCGCACCGGTTTCACGATTGAAGCGTGGACCCCAGTTGGTCGTCAGCGCCGCGTCATACATGTCGCCTTGGTACACCCAAACGTTGTTGCGTTCACGCTGCTCGATACCCAGCAGCGTGCCCTGCGGAACCGCGCCACGGCAGAGGCTGATGGCCTTCGCAAAACCGATGTCGGCCGAAGCAATCGAGGCGGTGGCGAGGAGAGAAGTCAGAGTGAAGATTGAAACAGTGCGCATACATGCTCCTTCTGTAGGGCGCTGCGGACCTCGTCCGCGCGCGGTTGTTTGGCGTGCAAAATCCAATGGCCTCCGGCGAACCGGTCGGCCACCTCTGGCCGCACAGCGGGAGAGACAGGTGCCGCACGCGAGATACAACGCGGCGACAAAGTCGCGCACTTTTTCAGCCCAGCGTTCTCTGCGCTATCCACATGCGATTCTGAAGGCAATTATGCGCCGTGAGTACGTGTACCGCGGTATCGGCAGCCGCAGCAGTAACACGCACCGATCTCGTGCTTATGCAATCGCGCCTTCGATCAACTTGCCGTGGACGTCGGTCAATCGATGGTCGCGACCGCCGGATCGGAACGTCAGGCGCCGATGATCGACGCCCATAAGATGCAGCATCGTCGCGTGAAGATCGTGGATTTCATAGGGCTTTTCAATCGCGCGATATCCGAAATCGTCCGTCGCGCCGATCACGGTGC
Source organism: Planctomycetaceae bacterium (assembly GCA_027488265.1). Taxonomy (GTDB): domain Bacteria; phylum Planctomycetota; class Phycisphaerae; order Phycisphaerales; family SM1A02; genus QWPT01. The sequence continues at coordinate 2,941 of JAIYCA010000018.1, read as the reverse complement.
CACCCTTCACGCCGCCACCAGCCATCCAAATCGAATAACCGAAGGGATTGTGGTCACGGCCATCGGAACCTTGCGCGAACGGTGTCCGACCAAACTCCGCAGCCCACACCACCAGCGTCGATTCCAACAACCCGCGACGCTTGAGATCCATCAAGAGCGCAGCAATCGGCTGATCCACCGCACGCGCATTTCCTTCGTGTCCCGCGCGCAAGTCGTTGTGCTGATCCCAACGATCGCCATTCGTGCGCGGACAAGTCACCTCGACAAATCGAACACCGCGCTCGACAAGTCGACGCGCGAGACAGCACTCACGCGCATAGACGCGCGTCGCTGCATCAGGTGCATCGAAGCCGTACAGCACCTTGGTTTCTTCACTCTCTCCATCGAGCGACGCGAGTTCAGGAACCGCAGCCTGCATGCGATACGCGAGCTCGTGGTTCGCAATCGCGCTTTCGATCGCTTCCGCTTGGGCTTCGTGCGCGAACGCTGAATCAAGACGCGCGATGAGTTGTCGCTTGCGTGCCTGCGCATCAACCGGATCACTCGGCGATGCATCCGCGATCGCTTCGCCCGTCGGACGCATCACCGTTCCCTGATGTCGTGCTGGAAGAAAACCCGCAGAAAAGCATTCCAGCCCGCCCGGCGGAATGAGGCCGCCTTCAAGCACGACGAACCCAGGAAGATCATCGTTCTCGTTCCCGAGCCCGTACGAAGCCCACGCGCCCATCGACGGACGACCAGGAATTCCAAGGCCTGTATGCAAGAAGTAGTTCGCGTTGGTGTGCTCACTGAACGTGCTCGTCATCGAGCGTACGACGCACAGTTCATCGGCCATCTTCGCGACATTTGGAAAGAGGTCGGAGACTGGAAGGCCCGACTCGCCGTACTGCCGAAACTTCCACGGCGATACGAGCGTGTTGCCGTTGTTGTTGAACTGTGTGGGCGCCGTTTTCATCGGAAACGGCTTGCCGTTGTACTCCGCAAGTTTCGGCTTTGGATCGAATGTGTCGACTTGCGATGGACCGCCGTCCATGTAGAGAAAGATCACACTGCGCGCGCGCGGACGAACATGACCCGCCGACAACGCACGCGCGTCAAGCAACCGCTGCGCATCATCGGCGCTGGCATTCCGCGCAAAAAGCCCAGCAAACGCAAGCATTCCAAAGCCACCACCCAACGTGCGCAACATGTCGCGGCGCGTTGGATCTGTCGCATGAAATCGACCGCAGTGATGTTGTGGAGCAGAGTGCATCGGAGGTGGTTCATCAACACAGGCAGACAAACGCGTGAAACCCGCTTGCTGCATAGGGAAATTCATCGAAGGAAGACAAACTCCTTCGTCGAGAATAGCGCGTGTGCAAGTGCGCCAAATGCTTCTGATTCGCGCCGCGCTGTGTCGGTGATTGCAGCGCGTTCGGCTTCGAGAAAGGCGCGCGACGCTGCACGCTCTTCTTCGCGTGGAAGACGCGCAAACGCCGCGAGCCACATCGATTCGATGCGCGCGTCGTCGGTACGCGCAGCATCCTGTGCGATTCGCTCGCCCCAAACGCGCGCAAACTCGCGCACCATGTCGTTGTTGAGAAGCGCAAGCGCTTGTGCCGGGACGTTCGACGTATGTCGCTTTCCACACGTGGTCGCTGGCGGCGGCTGATCAAACGCTTGCAAGAATGGATCGAGGAAATTGCGATTGATCGAGATGTACACACTTCGACGGCCACTTCCGTCAATCGGCCCAGAAACGCCGGGGCGCCCGCGCCCCTGCATGTGTTCGGTGAGGTGCACGGGAATGCTCGGGCCCCCGACGGCTGCATCGAGTCGGCCAGATGCAACAAGCATCGCATCGCGAATCGCCTCTGCATCGAGCCGCCGCACCACAACAGGCGCCCACGCCGCAGGCGGGAGTTCCTCATCACAAGGCATCGCGCGATACGCGCGGGAGAGCACGATTTCTCGAATGAATGGCTTCAATCGGCCATCGCGCGCAAGTTTCAATGCGAGGTGATCAAGCAATTCGATCGACCACGGCGAGGCGCCGAGTTGTCCGAAATCGTCGGGCGTCTCAACGATGCCGCGCCCGAAGAGTTTGAGCCAGACGCGATTCGCCATTGTGCGCCAAAGGAATGGCTGCTCTGGATCGACGATCGTCTGCGCCAATGCCATACGGCCGCTGCCTTCGATCGCGCTCGTTGATGGAAGAAACGAGAGCTGCGCACGCGTCGTGCTTTCGCCGTAGTTTCGTGGGACGCCGCGCACATGCAGCGGCTCGTCAAACGAGCCTGAATCCTCCGCGACGATTGCGCGGATGTGATCCTGAGTACCAACGAGTTGGTCACGCGCATCCCGCGCGCGTTTCGCCTGCTCGACCACGGCATCATCAACGAGCGCATTTGCATCGCGCGTTTCAGCGATTTTGTCTTCGTCGAGTGCTGCGAAATCTGGTGGCGTTGCCGCATCACTCAACGCAATCGCATCCACTTCGATCCAACCTGCGCCCTCGTCGATCAACTCAAGAAACGCGCGTTCGCCCACGAAACGTGACACATCCCACGTTTCGACACGCCATGCGATTTCGCGCGGATCGCGCGCGGCGTCTTCCTGCGAGAGCTCTCCGATATGCCGACGCATGCCTTCGAAGAGAAGGCCATTTCGGTCATCGAGCCAATAGTTGTTGATGTGCAGCCGCATCCACACGCCACCGCCGCGCATGCGAACGTGGACGAACTTTTTGTCGAGTGAAAATGCGGGCGAACGCGCACTTCCAACAAGTCGCGCATCGATGCGCGCACTATCGATGGAGCCGCGTTCGGCAAGTCGAAGAGTGTCTTCGCGCGTCAACGCGAGGGTCAAGCCTGAACCCACGAAGGCCGGCCCAGAAACTGCCCAACGTCCATCCGTAGCGCGACCAATGCCGCGTGCATGATCGACCACGACCGCAGCGTCT
>JAIYCA010000387.1 GCA_027488265.1 Planctomycetaceae bacterium | reverse complement strand
CGCACGGTCTTCGTCGGATCGGGATTCGCAGGGTTGTCGGTGCTGTTGTCGTACCACGCCGTGCCGTGCAGCACAGCGCCGCGCGGCGCATCCATCGGCTCGCGCAATTCGTAGCGCAGTTGCCAGTTGAAGTCGTAGTTCGGAATATCGAGAACGGTGCGCTTCGATGCGCCGGGCATCTCGAGTTCGTAGCGATACGCCTTGCCGCGCACATGCATGTGCGGCATGAACGCGAGAATCTTCGCGTCGGCGGGAATGCGAATGAGTCCGTCTTCCTCGTGATTTTTCGCGCCCGGCGGAATGTTGAGGCGCAAGTTCGCAACAGCCGCGGTGCGCACGAGATGCTTTGGCGCTTCGTCGGCGAAGACAACGCCAAGTTTCATTTGGTCTTGCGTCGCCTTGCCGTTCGGCGTGTAGTGAATCTGAAAGAGGAGCGACGAATTCGCGGGGAGCTTCCGCGCCATTCCATCGGGCAAGATCATCGAGTCGTTGCCGGGCACATACGCAGCCCAGTAGCCGCTCGCTTCATCCGCGCCGAGGCGACGCCGCGTGGCGGGGTCCTTGGCGGCGGCTTCATCAAGCGCGAACACCAGCACATGGTGCACCACCGACGGATCGCTTGGCACGATTTGCACCGCTTTGACCCAGCGGTCTTCGGTGATATTCGTCGGGACAAGCACGTTCTGGTACGGCATGAATCCGTCGGCCTTGATCGCAATCGGCTCGGGGAGTTTGAAGACCGCGTCGGGTGGACCGATCTTCCACTCGCCGCTTGCAAAGGTGCGCGACAGAGGGAGATCCTTCGGGTCACCCTCTGGCTTTCCCGCCGCGATCCACGCCAGAATCGCGTCTTTCTCGGCCGCGCTCATCGAGCGATCGTTCGACCACGGGCTCGCAATCGCAGTGCCATCCACTCCGTGCATCGGCGCTGCGAACCACGGCGGCATCGTGCCTTCGTCGGTGACGGCGCGAATCATTGTCGCGCGCCGCGCAACCGCTTCGTAGGAATCGAGTCGGAATGGGCCGACGCCACCTTCGCGGTGACACTCGATGCAGTTCGCGTTGATGATGCGGGAGATATCGCGGGTGTAGGTGACGGCGGGGGAGGCGTTTGAAGTCGTCGTTGTTGTCGTGTTCGCCGTCGTCGTTGTCGTCGTCGTTGTCGTCGTCGTCGCGGGCTTCGCGTACTCAATCGCGCATCCAGGTGAAGATGTCGCGGCGATCTCCGGCGCGCGGCCTTCAAGCAGCGCATCGAGCGCACTCTCGAGGTACTTCGCACGGGGTGCTTCGCGCGTGAAGTTCACGCCGTACTGGTCACTCACCGCGCCGCGATAGACGAGCGTGTTGCCCGCATCGACAACGAACACCTCGGTGGTCGTCTGTGCGCGCAGCGCCGACGCGGTTGCATCGGTTGACTTCCCCGTGCGATCGTTGAGATACGCGCCCTTCCAACCCATGTCCGAAACCTGCGTGCGCATCTCGTCGATCGTGTCGGTGCCGCTGACATTCACGAAGACGAACTTCACGCCGCGGTCGCGATAGGCTTGCTCGATCCGCGCGAGCGACGGGCCGAATTTTTTACAAAGCGGGCATGTCGCACTCGTGAGCGCGATCACGGTGAGTTTGTCGCCGCGGCCTGAGCGCCATCCGCGCTCGACGCCATCAAGGCCCGTGGCCTGTACGTCGGGCACGTACGAGCCAATGCCGAGTTCGCGCGCGTCGCGCGGCGATGACGGCGCGAGCGGCGAGGTGGGATTCGGCAGGTCATCCGCCGCCCGCGTTGTGGGCATCGACAAGATGAGCGCAACGGTGAGTGTGAGCATGTGCATCGAGGATGGGCTTCGGACGCGAGGCGAGGCGGAGCGGGCGAGGGGCGAGGTACGAAAGTCACCGAAAGTAGGCCGCACTGGTCGATCGGCGTGTCGAACGACCAAGTTTGACGTGAGATTGCAACGAACCGCGATTCTCCTCGCAGGAAGGCAGACTTGCGCATGGCGCGCGCCAACCGAGCCGCGTCCGCAAACTACGCAGCATGCAGCGGCTCGAAATCGGCCGAGTCCACTTCGCCGACGAGATCGAGCAGCAGCATGATGCCCTTCTCGTCGCGCAATCGTTGCATCGAACCGCGCGCGGGCTCAGTCAGGGCGGCATGTGTGAGCGCCGATCGCATGCGTTCTTTGAGAATCTGATTCGCACGCTCGAAGCCCTCAGGGTCTTCGTCCGCCCAAGGCATCTCGGAAGCTGCAATCTCCACGCTCGGGAGTGTGAGTACGACCTGCGCGCCCGAGCGCGCGAAGTTGTCGGCGTCGTCGACGAGAAACGCGGTCAACAGCCCCGACTCCTGTCGCACCGAAACGATCAGCGCCGACCAACGACCCGAATTCGTCGTGCACGCTGCGAGCGTTCGCGCGGCCACATCGAGAAACTCAACGAGCGAAGGCATGTCGCGTTGCGTCGCCGATGACTCTGGGAGCGCGTCCTCACTCGACGCAGTGATTTGAACGCGATTCGTGCGTTCGCGCGCGGGATCATGCCCGCCGAGCGACGCGCTGTCGAGCACGATTCCAGCGAGCGAGTGTTCGCGACCGTTGGCGAAGAAGAACGTCGTCCATTGCATGTGCGAAAGGTAGCGGCGCGTCGCACACGATTTGCGAAGCATGCGAACGACGCCGCGTACATTCAACGAAGTTGAACGGGCGGCCACGTGACCTTTGCATTCGATCGACGGGCGTCACTTTTCTCTTGCGCGGGGTCGTTGAACCGCGCCTTGTTCGGGTACTCGTCGCCGACGGCTTTCGCAGGATTCCCGCGCTCCGGCGGAATGATCCAACTGCCACCCTCCACGCTCTTCGGCCCTTCGCGCCACGCCTTCATCAACTGCGCAAGATCCTTTGACAGGCTGCCCGGATCCTTTGGCGGCATGTGCTTGTTCGGATCCCAACCGTTCTCCATGAACATCGCCTTCGTGCTCATGCCTACGCGGTAGCAATCAAGGCAGCCGTTGTTCTGGATGTGCATCGTGCGCATATCCCAGTTCTCGCCGCCGATCACGTAGAACGGCGAGTTCTCGTCGAGGATCGGCACCACAGGCTCGTCGGTCCCGGGGATCTTCGCGGCGTTGATGAACGAGTTTGTGATGAACGGATCTGCCTCACGGCATTGCACGCACTGCGGCCGCGACGAATCAGGCACGCGGAACGCCGCGTTGAATCCCTCAGGGTCGTCAATCCACGGCATCACGCCGCGCATGCGCAACTTGCCTTCATCGAGCGTCACCCATGGGTGTAATGCAGAAGGCGCGTTCAGAAATACGCGCGTAGGGAGCACCGGCCCCTCACGGGCGACGCGATGCGATGAGTAGACTGCGCACCGGAGGTTCATCGATGCGAGGCCCGATCCTTCTCTTGCCCGTTCTGGCTGTAATGCTCAGTTCGCCACTCCTGGCCCAGGACGCAAAGCCTGCGGAGCCACCGCCGCCGCCGGTCACCGAGAAGATGCGGACCGATGCGGAGGCGCTCGCGCCGCTGGTGAAGTCCGATCTGGCCAAGCAGTTCCTTGCCGCGACGGCACAGTTGAAGGAGCCCGCGCCGCGCACGGTCTACCGGAACAGGGAGAAGGGGATCGCGCTGTCGAAGCGCCAGTTCGACGCGCTGCCCGAAGGCGAGAAGGAGTCGCTGACCCCGCGCGAGTATCCCCCGCAGTTCTACTACGAGACGGGCTACGGCTCGCCGCTCGTCTATGTCCGCCTGCTTGATCTTGCCGCGCCCCACATGCGCACGGTCGAGCGACCCAAGCTGCTCGACTTCGGCTTCGGCTCAATCGGACAGCTGCAGTTGCTCGCACACTGCGGCTTTGACGCGCATGGCGTCGACGTCGAGCCCGTCTTCGCGGCGCTTTACAGCGAGCCCGGCGACACGGGCGGCATCGGCAAGGGAGCCGCCTCGGTGCACATCGGCCAGTGGCCGGCCGACGCGGCGCTCGCGGAGAGGATCGGCGCTGGCTTCTCGCTCATCACGAGCAAGAACACGCTCAAGAAGGGATACATCCATCCGTCTCCACCCGCCGGACAGACGGTCGATCCGAAGAAACTCGTTCATCTCGGCGTTTCCGACGAGGCGTACCTCGCGCGCGTGCACGACGCGCTTCTCCCCGGCGGCGTCTTCATCATCTACAACATCTGTCCGCCGCAGGCGGCACCCGACAAGGAGTACATCCCCTGGGCGGACGGACTCTCGCCGTTCCCCCGCGAGATGCTGGAGAAGTCCGGGTTCGAGGTGCTCGCCTTCGACGCCGTCGACCAGGATTGGGTGATTGAGTGCTTCGAGAAGCTTGGCTACGCGGAGGGCAAGTCCCGCGCGGAGCTCGCGGAGCAGTACTTCTGCTGGTTCACGATCGCGCGGCGGAAGGACTGACGGGCTGGTAGCCCTGGTCGCGCAGGCGGCGGCCCATCGGCTCGTACTCGTGCTCGGCGGCCTCGCGCGTGCCAAGACCCTCGACATAGCGGTTGTACATGCAGAACGCGGCAGTGATGAGCACCGTGTCGTGGATATCGAGGTCGCTCGCGCCCGCGGCACGCGCGGTATCGATGTGCTCAGGCCGCACGCCCAACACGCAACCCTGCAGCGCGCGCGAGAGTTCGAGCAGCGCTCGCATCTTTGGCGTGAATCCGCCGAGATCCTCCGATGCAAGTAGGCGGTCGAGTGCGGCGCTACGCTCCGCGTCAAGCCACGCGTACGCCGCGGCAGCGTGCGACTTCTTGCAGAAGTTGCAACCGTTGAGATGCGACGTCCACGCTGCGATCGTCTCGCGGTCGCCTTGGTCGAGACTCGCCGGCTTGCGGAGGATCGTCTCGGCGAGGCCGAGCAGATGCTGCGCCGCATCCGGACGGAAATTCAGCGGTCCGCGGATGCCCGGCGCGTCGATCGGCAGCGTGATGAAGGCCATGCGCCGATGGTATCGCGCGGCTACATCGCGCGGCTACATCGCGCGGCCCGCAGGCTTGTCGGCTCCCGCGCGTCCGAGCCGCGCAGCGAATCCCTCGCGGTTCGAGACGCGGAGCTTGAGATAGGCTCGCCGCAGGAGCGTCGCGACGGTGTTCGTCGTCAAACCGAGGTGATTCCGCGCAATGGCTGGCGAAACCCGTGGCTTTCGTGCGAAGCCGCCAAGCCGGTGCGTCCCGTTCTGCGCGCAGGCCGGTCACGGACTATCGTGCATCCATGCCTCGCCGCCTGATCTCCTCCGGTTCTTCGTTCGAGCGTGACATCGGTTACTCGCGCGCCGTCGTCGTTGGAAACCACGTGGGGAACCACGTGGGAAACCATGCGTTCGTCTCAGGTACGACGGGCTTCGACTATACGACCATGACCATCAGCGACGATGTCGCCACGCAAACCGAACAGTGTCTTCGCAACATCG